>DASQUN010000001.1:0-4340 GCA_035641275.1 Candidatus Udaeobacter sp.
AAAGTCGATACCAAATGCCTTGAAACCAAACCAAGCGAGATGGCCGCGCAGGGCATGATGGAGCGCGAAATCACGATCAAAGAAGGCGTGGATTCTGATACGGCGCGCAATATTGTCAGGATGATCAAAGATCAGAAGCTCAAGGTTCAAGCGGCCATTCAGGAAAGCCAAGTGCGGGTGACGGGCAAGAAGATTGATGATCTGCAGGCCGTTATTCAAATATTGCGTGGTGCGAACCTTCCCATTCCGCTCCAGTTCATCAATATGCAACGCTAGATGACATTTTTCGAACCTGGGCGCGGGCGCCAGGAAGCAGTCGAAGGAGAGACCCAATGACGGAGAAGATCAACAAAACAGATGAGGAATGGAAAAAAGAGCTGACCCCGGAACAGTACAACGTTTGCCGGCAAAAGGGTACGGAGCGCGCGTTCACCGGACAGTACTGGGACTGTCATGAAAAGGGAATCTATCGCTGCGCTTGCTGCGGAAATGAACTGTTCAGCTCCGAGACGAAGTTCGATTCCGGCACCGGCTGGCCGAGCTTTTGGAAACCTGTCTCGGAAGAAAACATCGGTACCGAAGAGGACAACAGCCTTTTCATGCGCCGGACAGAAGTGCTTTGCGGCAAATGCGACGCTCATCTGGGCCATCTCTTTCCCGACGGGCCGGCCCCGACTCATCTGCGCTACTGTATCAACTCGGCCTCGCTAAGGCTTGACAAGAGCAAGTAAGAAAATCGGAGAAGCATGAGCGATTTGTCATTTCAGGATCAAGGTTCGGTACGCTATTGTCACGGCTGCGGTGCCGACAACGAAAAGGGTTTGCAAATCAAAAGCTACTGGGATGGCGATGAGGCGGTGGCGACGTGGACTGCGCAGCCACATCACTGCGGTGGCTCTAAGGAAATCGTTAACGGCGGAATCATTGCTTCTTTGATCGATTGTCACAGCCTCAACCTTGCCATCGCTCAGGACTATCGAAGCGAACAAAGACCCATTGGTGGTGTCCCGCGCATCGGTTACGTTACCGCTAACCTAAACGTCACTTACTTAAAGGCCACACCTCTCGGGCAACCGCTGCAGCTCCGGGCTCGACTCACCAAGGTCGAGGGACGAAAGGCGTGGGTGAGCTGCACGGTAAGCGCCAGCGGGCAGGTGTGCGCGACTGGCGAGGTATTGGGCATTCGCGTGGAGCGGGACTGAGCTTCGATAGAGGCACCGTTGTGGTCAAGCCAATGGAATACACGACCTTAGGTCGCACGGGTTTGAAGGTAAGCGTCGTCGGCTTAGGCTGTGGCGGGCCAAGTCGGCTCGGGCTCCGCGATGGCTCCCAATCGGAAAACAAAGCAATGGCATTGGTGAGACAGGCGATCGACTTGGGGGTTAACTTGCTGGATACGGCGGAATCGTACGGGACGGAAGCGGTTGTGGGCAAGGCTACTGCAGGAATCCCGAGAGATCGGCTGGTCATTTCCACCAAGAAAGCGCTTCCTTTGCGGGACCACGCCAACCCCGAAGCGGAGGTTAGGAAGGGCCTGGAGCAGAGCCTGAAGCTGCTGGGTACAGACTACATCGATATCTACCATCTGCACGGCCTCGAACCCAAAGATTACGGTTTTGCCAAAGCGAGGCTCATGCCGGCGATGCGGCGGCTGCGCGATCAGGGAAAAATTCGTTTCATCGGGGTCACGGAAGGCTTTGTGCCGGACCCATCACACCAGATGCTGCAGCAAAGCCTGAAGGACAATCTCTGGGATGTGGTGATGATCGGATTTAATCTTTTGAATCCTTCCGCGCGCCAAACTCTTTTTCCGTTAACTCGTGATAACCGTGTCGGCGTGCTTAACATGTTTGCCGTCCGCAGGGCATTGAGTCAGCCGGACCGCCTCAAAGCAATTGTTTCCGATCTGATCCACAAGGGTGCGATACCTCGGGAGCCAATAAACGCTAATGAGCTGGTCGAGTTTATATTGCGCGAAGGCGGCACGGCGACACTGCCGGAAGCTGCCTATCGTTTTTGCCGGCATGAGCCCGGTGTTGATGTCGTACTGACCGGCACGGGTAATCGCGAACATTTGAAATCGAACGTGGAGTCGATCCTCAAGCCTCCTCTGCCGAAACGCGTCCTCGAAAAACTCAACGAGCTTTTCGGCAGCGTGGACTATATTACCGGCAACTGAGCAAAGCGGAGTGTCCCGAATCATTCATTTGTGACGGGAATCGACAGGCGCCCCTCGGAGCGAAGCAGGCAAGTCTATACCTCGTCCTTGCTACGCGAGGAATTTCAAATCGCAGATCTCAGATTTCTAATTCGCCATTTGAAATTCGCAATCCGACACCCCGAACGGGAAGGGCCTTCGCTCCTCCAGGCTTCGTCGTGAGCTCAGCCGAACGGCTCACTGCTCGATGGTAGTTTTCCTCTGAGTATAAAGAATCCGGGCTAAACTCGTCCTGAACAAAGGCGAAGGATCTCGGCGTCGCCTCGTCTATGACACCCCTGCTTCCCATGAAGGCGAGGATTTTCACCATCGCCGAAGTCCAGGCTAGCGTCAAACGGCCGCGGCTAACTTGACTCTGAGGCTTGGAAGAGCTTCGAGTACTGCTCCCAGGACGCGGGCGGGACCTGAGCGGTTTTGAGATTTTCCTCGACATGTGCGATCTGTTTCATGCCGACTAAAGCGGTGGTGACGCCTGGGCTCGATCGTACGAACTGAATTGCCCGCTGACCATCTGTCTCCAGGCTTTCAAAGGTCTCGCCGATGACCGACGGAAGGCTGCGCGTGAGTTGTCCTTGAAGAATCGATGCGCTGCACATCACGGTCAGTCCTAGGGCCTGCACTGCTTGGAGCAAAGTGAGCTGCTTCCCTTGGATACTCTGGTTGGTCAGCGATAAAGCCTCCGTCATACCTAGATTGAGCGGCAGCTGAATGAATTTGAAGTGATGGCTTTTTCCACCGGCCTTTGTCGCCAATTCGACAACATCCGCAATCGACAGGTAATCCTTGGCCGTGGGCTCGTTGCGGTACCCATTCCAGGTCGCCGTGCCGTAAAAACCGATCTTCCCGGCGGAGACGGCCCCCTCCAACGCTTCGAAAGCCTGGAGCAATCGATCATTGAACTCTGGTCGCGAAATTTTGCCCAATTGCATTTCAGGATTATGAACGTAGTAGATATCGACGCATTCCAAATTTAGATTTCTCAGGCTGCAATCGAGCTGGTTGAGGAGATATTTCGGAGTCATGCAGTGGCATCCCGCAATGACATCCGACACCCGCGCGATGCCGGGCCGGTCAAAGGTTTCGTCGAAATAACTCCGAATGTCCTTGGGAGGTTCGCTGTCGTAGGGGATAAACCCGCCTTTTGTGGCGACGACGATTTCCTCCCGTTGGAAACCTCTCGTCGCCAGATCTCTCAACGCCGCGCCAATGGACCGCTCGCTTCTCTGAAAGCGATAATTGATGGCGGTATCGATAACGTTGCAGCCGGACTCGACGGCTCGCACCACCGCATCCTGGTAAAGCCGATCGGTTTCGCTATCGTGATTCCCTAGATAGGTGCCGATGCCGATGGACGAAAGCCACAGTCCCTGAGACGGATGGAAATGCGCCGGTGGAAGCTTCCCTTCGAACCGGTTGCGATAATGTTCCGTGCCTTCTTTAGTCGCCGAGCCTGCAAATTTCATCTTGCCCCTTTGCCTTTATTGAACAGTAGACCATCCAAACCGAGCGTCCTGCCGGGATGCGAAAGAATGATAATGACGAGCGAAACCATAAACGTTTGTTGCTGCGCCAGTTGAGCGCCACCTCGGACGCTGCCGATTCCCAGAAAGTAGTTGATGATCAAGAACAGTCCCATGAACGCGCTGAAGCGCGTGAGCAGACCGAGAAGTAAGCAGGCGCCGACGGCCATTTCTCCGAACGTCACCAGGTAGCCGAAGAGCTCGTGATGCGGGACGACAGTGTTGACGAGAAACTGCTTGTACCAAGGGTACAACTCGAGCGTTTGCAAATCGCCGATTTGGCGCCCGATCCAATCTCCTTTGGGGAAATCGCGGCGAAATTTTCTGATCCCTTGCTGGAGCATGTAATAGCCGATGTAAATTCGCAGTAGGGCGATATACCAGAGATAGGTACGTTCTTTAAGATTCAATTTCGTCCCCGTGCCACACCTGTTCAGAATCAAGTGCGGGGAAGTCACTGTAACTCAAACCACCGCAACAATGATCAGCGACGCACCTACCATAGCCGTGATGACCGGAGCGATCAAGCATCAAGGGGGCTCGCGCTAAATGGGAGAAGAAGAACCGGCTTGCCAACGGGAGTGGAAATTCCCTTGATGGAG
>DASQUN010000002.1:0-3866 GCA_035641275.1 Candidatus Udaeobacter sp.
GCGCCAAGAGCAATTTTATACCGTAGAAAGCTACCGATGGAGTCCTAAAGTCATTCCGGAAGCGGAAAATGCATTGATTTCAATGACTTCAAAAATCTCGTTTCTCGTTGAATCCGTTCGGTGGGTCCGAGGCAAGGCAATCTTTCTCGGAAACAGAGAGACAATTACCGACAAGGCTGTAAGAAAAAGTCTACAAAGAAATATTCATTATTATTGAGGATCACCGTGACGAAAACTGACCGAAGGACGAGGCTGGAATCCGCAGACGTAGAGCGGTAGAGTTCTGTCACGCCCGAACCCTTGGAATAACAGTGAACGTGGTTGGCAGGGTGGCCATTGAAGCAAAGACCGATCGGCTGCGCCTTGCTCCGAGGTCCACTTTCGCGGCAAGGAGTCTGAAAAGTGACGATTATCTCACGTTTCCAGCTCAATTCAGGCCGCCCAAAGACTCCGGAGCCATGATGCAAGCGGACGAAATGACGTTCAAAATTTCGCTGATCTGGTAGGGCTTCATGATCACCGCGCTCAGCTCTCCGCGAGTTGTTGCCGATGCGATCTCAGGCGAAACGAAGCCGGTAGCGAGAATGGCCTTCAGGCTCGGATTGACTTGCTTCATTCGTTGAAAAGCTTCCCAACCGGTTAATCCGGGAATCCCAAAGTCGAGGACTACAACTGCGATCTCATCTTTGTGCCGCAGATGGATCTCCACAGCCTCCAAACCGTTCGTGGCTGTTAAAACGCGGTAGCCGTTGCGTTCCAGAAATCGCTGCATCAGCTCCAATTGCCTGATCTCGTCTTCGACGAAGAGAATAGTATGTCGTGGCGCACCATTATCGTCCCGATCGTCCTGCGCGGCTCTGAATTCTGGCTTACCCTCGAGTCGCCCGTGCGCAGTTTCGCCGATGGGCAAGTAAATAGTGAAGGTAGCACCCTCATTCGGCCGGCTTGTCACATCGATGAAGCCTCGATGATGGGCAATGATTCCATATGCGACGGAAAGGCCAAGGCCCGTACCCTGGTCTTGTTTGGTCGAGAAAAAAGGTTCGAAGACGCGGCTCTTGACAGCCTCGTCCATTCCTAAACCGGTATCCGCGACAGAGATCAATGCGTAGTGCTCCGCTTTGGCGTCGTGAAAACGGGCGCGCAATTCAGCCCCGGAAATTACCGCCGTCGTCACGAGAAGTTTTCCGCCTTCGGGCATAGCATCACGCGCATTGAGGGCGATATTAAGTAGGACCTGATCGATCTGGTTAGGGTCCGCCGTCACCGGAGGCAGGCGTGAGTCTAAACGCAAGGTGACATCGATGGTTTTCGGAAAGGTTTCGCTGAGCAACCGTTCAAGTTTTTTAATTGGATCGTTGAGGTTCAGTTGTTCTAACTTCGCTTCGCTCTTTCTGGCAATGGCGAGTAGCTGCTGAACGATTGCCGAGCCGCGGTCGACGGTTTCATCGACGATTTTCACAGTCCGGTGAAGCTCGTAATCGTCCGGCCGAATCTCCCCGATAAAGGAGGTGTGTCCTCTTATGATATTGAGAATATTGTTGAAGTCGTGGGCGATGCCGCCGGTCAAGGTGCCGAGGCTTTCCATCTTTTGAACCTGACGGAGCTGTTCCTCGAGCCGCTTTTCCTCCTCGATTTCTCTCAATAGAGCCGTGTTGGCCCGCTCCAGCTCGGCGGTGCGCTCTTGCACTCGCCTTTCCAAAGACTCATTCGCTTCGGCCAGCTCGTTCTTCGCCCGCTGCAAGGCTGCTTCGGCCTGCTTGCGGTCCGAAATATTGAGAAAAATGCCGATGCAGCCGCGGACTTTGCCCAGCTCGTCTCGCAACGGAGTAGCGCGGCAGATCTCGTGAATGGTTAGCCCGTCATCACGAACGATTTCCAATTCGTCGTCCAGCACATCAGTGCCTTCACGGCAAGCCCGCTGCATCGGCAGATCCTGGGGCGAGACTTCTCGGCCAGCGCGGAAAACTTTGAACGGAAGTTGGTTGCCAGCGGCGCTGCTCTTCGAGATGTTTTGGCTAGTATCGGCGCCGAGCATGCGAAGAAACTCGGGATTGCCCCAGATCTGCTTACACTCCGCGTCCGTGGCTACCGCGATCCCAACCGGAGCGGTATCGATAAGCTTTCGAAACTCCTCTACGCGGCGCTGTACCGATTGGTATAGATTGGCATTATCAATGGACACAGAAGCTTGGGAAGCAATGGCCGTGATGATGATTTCGGCTTCCGCGGTGAAAACGTCAGGCTTTGGATGACCAAACAATAAGGCTCCCAAAACTTCGCCTGACCGCGAAACGACCGGAACCGCCAGGTAGCTCCGGACCGGTAAATGCCCCGCAGGCATGCCATGATGCGGCGGATTCTTGCCATAGCGCGGGTCTTCCAACACGTCACCGATACGGACGACTCCCTCTCCCTTGAACGTCGGTTCGAACAGCCGCGTGTTGCGGGGCATTGGGATTCTTTCAAATGCGTCTCGAGATACACCGGAAAGCGCATAGAGGGAATAGGATTCGCCCGCCTCGTTCGTCACGTTGTAGAAGAAAGCTCCGAATGCTGCGCCTGAGATTTCTCGTCCCGCGTCCGTGACCATTTGAACGATCTTGTCCAATTCCAATTCGCCGGTCAATTCGTTACCGACTCGGTTGATGATTTCCAGTGAGCGAGTGCGTTGGCGCAACATCTCCTCGGTCCGCTTGCGTTCGGTGATGTCGCTGACGGCCGACACCCATCCGTTCACGTTGCCCTGTGCGTCCCTTTCCGGCACATAGGCGACCTGCATGAAACGGCGGCCGATTCTTTCATACGGGACTTCGGCCTCGTACTGGACAAACTCGCCTTGCAAGACTTTTTGTACATGAGGGCGAATGGTCTCATAAGCATCTTCGCCCAACACTTCAGGGATGGCTCTGCCGACGATCTGTTCGGGAGTCAGGCCAAAATGCTCGGCATATTCGCCGTTCACAAAGCGGTATCGCCCATTCCGGTCGCATTGGACGAGCATGACCGGCGCGGTATCTGCAATGAGCCTCATCTGGGCTTCCGTGGCGCGCAAGGATTCTTCCGCGCGCTTGCGCTCGATGAATTGTCCAATTTGGCGTCCAATGTTACTGACCATTTCCAGGAAGTCAGCGTCCGGATCTCGGATCTCCCGGCTCAAGCATTCCATGACCCCAAGGACTTCATCCGTGAGTTTTATGGGAAAACCAAAGGCAGCATGCAGGCCGGCCTTGATCGTCATTGGCGCGCGCGGGAAATTATTGTCGTTGGTGACGTCAGGAATCCACGCCGGTTGACCCGTATTCCAAACGCGTCCCGGCAAGCCGATGCCCGGAGGAAACTTGCACTGTCGGGTGGAAGCGACAAAATCCGAAACCGGAACCGAAGGAAGAGACCAAACATCGACACAAACCAGTTCGTTGGCCGTCGGGCTCACGTTCCATACCGCGCCTATGTCCCATCCGGCCTTCTCGCACAGAATCTGCACGATTTTAGGCGCAGCCTCGGCAAGAGCGGGCGATTCGGCCAACACACGACTCACTTGGTCTTTAATCATAAGCCGCTGCTCTACGCGTTGGCGCTCCAGGACCACCGACGCCATTAACAGGGCTGTCATAGTGATGGTCGCCATGAAAAGTTGCAGCAGCAGGAGCGATTCATCCGCCTGTGAAGTCGCGAATGGGCCGAAGCCAAGCAACGTTCCCCAAAGGGCAATGGCCGACATTAGGAAGGCGGACGTGACCGCTCCCCGTCTGCCGAATCGAAATGCTCCCCAAAGGAGCGGGAATAAGGCGAAATACTCTAACCCGGACGGAATGGCAGTGTGAAACAAAACCCAGCCGATGAAAACGAGAAATAGCAGCAAC
>DASQUN010000003.1:0-4174 GCA_035641275.1 Candidatus Udaeobacter sp.
AAGCCGACGCGGCCGCCGATGCCTTTTTGAAACACGAACATATCGGCGGCGAATTTTACTTGATACTCAAAGGCCAGATCGTCGATGAAACCGGGGAATATGAGGAAGGAGACGTGGTCTTCTTGGAGCCGAAGTCGGTTCACACACCGCGTGCCATCGGCCACACTCTGGTTCTCGTCCTGTGGCCAGAAGGGGTACGCCTTGTCGAATGAAGGCAAGAGCTCCATGGCAATAAGGGAGGGCAATGTGAAAACTCTAGGGTTTATTGGCACGGGCGGAATGGGCAGCGGCATGGCGGCCAACCTCATCAAAGCCGGTTATCGTTTGATCGTCAATGACTTGCGACGGGAGCAGGCGCGCGGTCTCGAAGGTCAGGGCGCCGTGTTTAAGGAGTCCCCCAAGGCGGTTGCGGAGTCTTGTGAGATGGTGTTCTCCATGCTTCCGTACAATGAAGCGGTTAAAGCGGTCGGTCTCGGGAATGGCGGCTTACACGAAGCGACGAGCGGCGCGAAGCTGTGGGTGGACTTCAGCAGCATCGACAAGAAGACCATCGTTGCGGTCAGCGCGGAGCTGGAGAACAAGGGTTGGCACATCCTTGACGGCTCGGCCGGAGGCGTGGAAGAAGCGGCAGCGGCAGGCACCCTGTCGCTGTGGCTTTCGGGATCGAAGGAACTGTTTAGCCAACATCGAGCTGTATTTCAAGCGATGGGTAAGAAAATTGTCCACGTTGGGGAGCTGGGCAATGCCAAGCTAGTGAAGAACGCAATGGCGATGTTTGCGGCGATACAACACCTGGGGCTCGCGGAGATATTCTCCTGGCTCAAAAAAGGCGGTGTGACTGAAGAAACATTTCACACTGTTCTCAAGAATTCCCAGCAGAACTCAGAAGCCATCGATCGTATTTGCGAGATTATCGTAAGTCGGAGTTATAAGCCCCGTAAGTCCTGGATGCCCAAAGACGTGGGTTTTGGACTGGACATGGCGCGCGAGATGGAAGTCCCTGTGCCCTTCACGGCGTTGGCCTACCAGATGTTTGCTATTGCTCAAGCCACGGGGATGGATGGCTACGAAGCGACCGGCATCGCTTGCAACGTTTTCGATCTGATTACGGGGCAAAAAAAAGGCGTGTAAGGAGGAACGGGTTGCTGCCGCCTGAGCGTATCTCCCGTTTTCTGAGCTATCTTTTGCGTCACCGGCCTAAGGAATATCCGCTTTCCTTCGATTCACGGGGATTTACCTCCTGGAGCGACGTTGTCGAGGTGGTCCGGGAACGGTTTCCGGATATTGCCGAAGAAGAGATTCGCGGCGTGATCGAGGGTTCGGATAAGAAGCGCTTTGAACTGAAAGACGGGAAGATCCGCGCTACCTACGGTCATTCGTTTCGCGTGGATCTCGGCTTGGAGTCCGTGGAGCCGCCGCCAGAGCTTTACCACGGAACCGCTCGGGACCTCGCTCACTCGATTCTGCGCCATGGGCTCAAGCCGCGCGATCGCCAGTACGTTCACCTCAGTGCCTCACCCCAAGAGGCTCAAGCAGTGGGAAAAAGGCGCGATCCGTCGCCGGCGATCGTGGTGGTCGATTCTCGTGCCGCTCACGCCGAAGGCGTTCGGTTCTACCGTTCCGGACCGCTGTTTTTGGTTGAAAACGTTCCGCCCAAGTTTCTTTGCCTGCGCTAGTCCACGAGTTATCGGTGCCGAGTTGCGCCGCTCGTCGTGTCGGCCACCGCCTATGCCGCAGCGATTTACGATCGGGTTGAAGTTGGGTCCATGTTCAACCGCAGCCATTCAGGTATGTGTTCGCCCAACGCGCACCCATTCAACTGCTGCGTGCGATAGTGTTTCCGAACCAAAACCGGCTAGCCGGGGATGGAGGTCAATATGTATTTGCGGACATTACTAATTTTGTTTGTTATCGCGGGGTTGATAATTTTTGCCGCAATCAATTGGGGCGCGTTTGTGACGCCGACCACCCTGTCCCTGATCTTCCTCACGGTGGACGCCCCGCTCGGCTTGATTTTGCTCGCCATTGTGGCGGTGCTTAGCGTATTTTTTCTCGTCTATGTCGTATATCTGCAATCGTCTGTACTCATGGAAAGCCGGCGCCACGGGCGCGAGCTGCAGGCGCAGCGCGAGCTTGCCGCGCACGCCGAAGCCTCGCGCGTGAGCGAATTGCGCGCGTTTTTGCAAGACGAGCTGGGAGAACTCATGGACAGGACCGAAGCATCGAGAGCCGGAGTACTCGCTCGATTGGATCAACTTGAACGAGAGCTACGGGTAGTGGTGGAACAGTCCGGGAACACACTGGCGGCTTACATCGGCGAAGTCGAGGACCGGCTCGAAAGAGGACAAAGAGGATAAAGGTCATCTCTTCCGATTGCCCATTCGGTGCGAGCGAAGCTAACGCCGTACGCAACCAGCTCGGACGGCCGCCTCGGTTGCCTGTGGCCGCTCTTGAGCTGGATGTTGGCTTATCGACGGTCAATCCCACTTGTTGCTTTGCTCGTCAAAAATCATTATAAATGCTTACGTTAGCGTTTTTTCAATACGAACAATTTCCCCACCATTGTACCAAAGACTTCTGGTCTGCCGGCGGACTCTACGCTTGGAGCCGGAGAGAATGATCAAGGAATACGATGCGGAGTCATCTTAGGGAACTTTTGGCCCAAGCTATCGAGAGAACGGCAAAGGGGGGAGAGCTAGCTTCGATGGAGCTCCCCCCTTTGCTACTTGAGCCGCCCAAACAGCGGGAGTTCGGCGATTTGACGACGAACGTCGCGATGCTTTGGGCCAAAAGCGCCAAAAAGCCGCCGCGAATAATCGCCGAGGCGATCTTGAAGAATATCGAAGACCCGGAGGGGATTCTTGAGCGGAAGGAAATCGCTGGGCCGGGCTTCCTGAACTTTGCATTCTCGGCTAAGTTTTATTTACGGCGTCTACGGCAGCTTTCGGAAGGTCAAGAAGCCAAGATTGATCTCGGCCATGGAGACAAGGTGCAAGTGGAGTTCGCCAGCGTTAATCCGACGGGGCCGCTCCACGTCGGTCACGGCCGGGTGGCGGTGATCGGCGATGTTTTAGCGCGGCTGCATGAAGCGACCGGGTTTCATGTGCAGCGCGAGTATTACGTGAATGACGCCGGCAAACAGATGGATAACCTCGGCCTCTCATTGTATGCCCGTTATCGCGAATTCTTTGGAGAAAGAATCGAGTTTCCTGAGGAAGGATATCCGGGCGATTACGTGAAAGACCTCGCAGGTCAAGTCAAGCAGCAAAACGGTGACCGATTACTGCGCGACTCTAAAGAGATAGCCATCGATTTCCTCCGGCAGTATGGTGGCGACAGGCTGCTCACCATCATTCGGACTCAACTGGCCCAGTTCGGGATTCAATTCGACTCTTTTTTTAGCGAGAAAGCGCTACGTGAACGAAATGAAGTGATGCAAACGATGGAGCTCCTGCGTTCGCGTGGCTTACTGTATACGCAAGACGGCGCGCAGTGGTTTAGATCCACGCAATTCGGGGATGATAAAGACCGAACGGTGATCAAGAGCGATGGGGAGCTGACGTACTTCGCTAGCGACATCGCCTACCATCGAAACAAATTCGAGCGGAAGTTTGACAAGCTCATCAACGTCTGGGGCGCCGATCATCACGGTTATGTGCCGCGCTTGAAAGCGGCGCTGCAGGGACTTGGCTACGACCCGAATGTGCTACAAGTCGTTTTGGTCCAAATGGTCCAGCTCACGCGCGGGGGTGAGCCGGTGCGGATGGGCAAGCGCACGGGCGAGTTTATTTCATTGGAGGAGGTTCTGGAGGAGGTAGGCCGCGATGCAGCGCGGTTTTTCTTCCTGATGAGGAAATCGGATAGTCATCTCGACTTTGACTTGGAGCTTGCCAAGCAGCAATCGAGCGAGAATCCGGTCTTCTATGTTCAGTACGCTCATGCGAGGATCGCGAGCATTTTCGAACAGGCGCGCAGAAGCGGAATCGGGTGGAATTCTTCTGAGATTCGGAACATCTCAGTGGAACTTTTGGAACTGCCGGAAGAGCTGGAACTGATCCGCAAGATGATTCAGTTCGCCGATGTACTGGAAGAAAGCGTGCGCGAGTTGGAGCCGCACCGGATGGTGTTTTATTTATTGGATTTGGCCGGCGAATTTCATCGCTACTATAATCGC
>DASQUN010000004.1:0-3178 GCA_035641275.1 Candidatus Udaeobacter sp.
GATCTTCGTCTTTATCATCATCCATTTTTTCTTTCGCGAGAGGATCACGGGTGTAAGCTGGTTTTCTCTGGTTTTTGGAATGGTCGGAGTCGCTGTCATTTGTGCTGGCAGCGCAGGACAACCTGATGCCGCCGGGGTAACGATCGCTCTATTGAGCGGGCTCCTATTTGCGATCTATATGGTGAGCCTACGTTTTCTGAGAGATGTGACTCCAGGGACCCTGACCTTTCTCAACAATGCGGCCTGCTGCCTCATGCTCCTACCCTTCGTGTGGTCCGGGCTCTCGCTTTCATTCACCGAAGGTTGGATCGTGGCCGTCATGGGAATCGTGCAGCTAGGGATCCCTTATTGGCTCTTTTCAAAGGGCGTGGAGAAAATACCCGTTCAAGAGGCTTCGCTGATTGTCTTGATCGAACCTGTGTTGAATCCGATATGGGTGGCGCTGGCCGTCGGAGAAGTGCCGTCTACAGCGACTTTGATCGGTGGTGGTCTGATTGTCGTGAGTTTGGCGTTTCGTTATTTGTGGCAGTTGCTCAACCGTAGTGTGAAAGCGGGCCACGCGCGGGGATAGAGAGATGGTCTCGGACGCCGCCTCATTTTACGCCAAGAAACGCCTATAGATCTGAGCCGATGACTAACCGGAAATCCGCACATTGCCGCCGTGACGAATCTTCTCCATCTCCTCCCGTGGAAGTGTCTTGATGTCTTTTCGTAGCTCATAATTGATGTGCTGAATCGCTTCCGCAGCCCCGAACGATTGCCCATCAAAACCATCGGCCCCGTGCCGGTATTCTCAAGCTGATAAAAAGATCCTCCGGTGATCGTCGCCACCATGCCGGGCTTCATCACGGCCTTACCACCATCGGGAAAATGCAGCGTGCACTCGCCGTCGATTACGTAAAATGTCTGGTCGGCGTTGTGGCAGTGCATGTCGTCCTTATCTCCTGGGTTAGCATAGACATGAACCCAAGCATGGAATTTCTTCGTGTTGAAAATCACTTTTCTCTTGCCTTCGCAAGCCATTTTGATCATATCCATCACTTCGATCGGCATGATGCCTCCTCGATTGAGCTCGATCACAAGCTACCAACCGGCGGTTCTGCTGTCAAATTCGCTCGCCTCGATGGTCAATTGGTTTCGCTTCCGAGCTGTTTTTGTGCTACGTTTTGTAAACTCTTGAAGCAGAATAGAAGGAGGATAGTTGCCTATGAATTGGGGAATGGCAAATCGTTTAGCGAGGATCGTTAAACCCGCAGATAACCGCGCGGTCATGCTGGCGGTCGATCACGGTTACTTTCTCGGCCCAACGAGCGGCTTGGAGCAGCCGCGTAAGACTATTGAGCCGCTCTTGCCGTACGCGGATTCCATCATGCTCACCCGCGGCGTGCTACGAACATCCGTCGATCCTAAATTCGACAAGCCGGTAGTGCTTCGTGTCTCTGGCGGCACCAGTATCCTTAAAGAGCTTTCCAACGAAGACATCACGGTTTCGATCGATGATTGTATTCGTCTGAACATCTCCGCGATGGCGCTTTCGATCTTCGTTGGATCAGAGTTCGAAAAGGAGACCCTCGTCAGTCTGGCGAAACTCGTAGACGAAGGCGAAAAGTACGGCATTCCTGTGCTCGCGGTGACGGCCGTCGGAAAAGACATGGCGCGCGATGTCCGCTATTTGGGGCTTGCTTGCCGCATCGCCGCCGAATTGGGAGCTCATGTCGTCAAGACTTACTACTGTGACGACTTCGAACAACTTATCGAAAGCTGCCCGATTCCCGTGATCATTGCCGGCGGTAAGAAAACACCGGAAATGGAAGCGTTGGAGCTCACCGCCAACGCGGTCAAAGGCGGCGCGGTGGGCGTAGATATGGGCCGAAACATTTTTCAATCGGACAGTCCCGTGGGAATGATCAAAGCCGTCAAGGCGATTGTGCATGAAAATGTTTCCGTGAAGGAGGCCTTCAGGATTTACGAGGGTGAGAAAGGAACGGTGGCGAAGCGGGCGACGGGATAGAGCGCATAGTTTCTGGTTTCAGGTTCCAAGTTTCTGGTTCCGACATCTCAGAGGAGGTCATCGTGGGAACATTTCGGCGATTTGAAGATATTGAGGCTTGGCAAAAGGCGCGCGAATTGACATGTGAGATCTACGCTGTCTCCAGGCATGGCTCGTTCTCAAAGGATTTCGCGTTGCGCGACCAGATTCGCAGCTCGGGCGTCTCGATTATGGCGAATATCGCGGAGGGTTTCGAAAGAGACGGCAATGCGGAATTTATTCAGTTTCTCGCTGTGGCAAAGGGTTCGGCGGCCGAGGTTCGCTCTCACGCCTATGTTGCACTCGATCAAGGATATGTCACGAACGCGGAATTCGATCGCCTGAGCGCAAACAGCACGGCAGTGGGTCGGATGCTTGCGGCTTTAATGACGTATCTTCGGAGATCCGGCACTAGAGGATTGAAATTTAAGACCGAGTCGAACGGCCGCAAAGCCCAGATTCTGTGATGGTATTTCCAAACCAGAAACTAGAAACGAGAAACAAGAAACTTGCTACGCGGAGCATGCGCGTTGCCGTCTATTACAACAATCGCGACGTGCGCCTCGAGCAGATGGCCGTTCCGATAATTGGACCCGGCGAGCTGTTAGTCCGCGTCCGCGCGAGCGGGATTTGCGGCAGTGACTTGATGGAATGGTACCGGATCAAGAAAGCGCCGCTGGTGTTGGGTCACGAGATCGCCGGCGAGATCGTGGAAATCGGCGATGGTATTGAGGATTTCTCTGTCGGGGAACGAGTGTTTGCCTCACATCATGTGCCATGCGGAACCTGCCGCTATTGCCTGGCGGGCCATCAATCCGTGTGCGACATGCTTCGCATGACTCACTTCGATCCGGGAGGTTTTTCCGAATTCGTTCGAGTGCCAAAGACAAATGTCCAATTGGGGACATTTCGCCTGCCCGAGGAAATTACGTTCGATGAGGGTTCTTTCATCGAGCCGTTAGCCTGTGTGGTCCGCGCACAGCGCTTTGCCCGGCTTAGCCCAGGCCAGACCGTCATTGTTATCGGCAGCGGGATTTCGGGTTTGCTTCACATTCAGCTTGCGCGGGCGCGCGGCGCCGGGCGGATTATAGCCACGGACATCAGCGATTTTCGAGTTAAGGCGGCAAGCCGGTTCGGAGCTGATGCGAC
>DASQUN010000005.1:0-8305 GCA_035641275.1 Candidatus Udaeobacter sp.
GTTCACGTAGTGACTCGGAGTGATCTTCCAGCCTTTCAGTTTAGCTGAGTGCGGAACGATGCGCTGCCACCAAAGGGTGGGGGGAAACTGATAAGCTTTCTCATCGACAACCCGCTTTTCGAATTGCCTTAAGAGCTTCAGCCGTTCTTTAGGGTCGGTCGCCCGGCTCTGCTTGTCGTATAGGTCATCCAACACGCTGTCTTTGTATCTTGCGTAATTGACAGGACTCTTATCACTGCTCACGAACTTGAAGAGCTGCAGATCCGGGTCGTCCATAAAATCACAGGAGAAATCGATCCCGGCATCGTAGTTGCCCTGGCGAAAATCATTGAAGTAGGACCCCTCTTCCTGCTGCACGTGGTTGACGTTGAGTCCCACCTGCCGCCATTGGTCGATGACGTATACTCCCGTAACTTCGTAGGGCTCTCTGACGTTCCGATTCTTGAGCGTAAAGGAAAAACCCTCTGGCACTCCGGCTTCTTTGAGCAATCGTCTCGCTTCCTTGCGCGCGGCCTCGATGTCCTTTCCGAATCCGGCGAGCTTGACGAGCTCGGATTCAGGTATGGCGAACTCGGAGCCGGGCCGGAAAAGCCCGCCTACGTGCTTCATCACCGAGATCTGCGACAGCGCCTTCGATGCTCCCCATCGATCGATGGCGAGAGTGAGGGCGCGCCGAACTCGCACGTCGTCGAACGGTTTCTTTTCGTTATTGATCGTCACCGTAAGATTACAGACCCAGGGACTCTCTTGAACGAGGACCTGATTTCCAGCGGTCTTTACGATGTCATCGCGGGCCGCCGGGTTGAAGCCACGGAATTCGATGAGCGCCTGCCCGCTGCGCACCGCGGCGACGCGCGGCGCCGTGTCCCGGATGATGACTGCTTTATAGCTGTCGAGATAGGGTCGTCCCTTCATGAAGTAATTCGGATTCTTCTTTCCTACCCAGTGCGAGCCCGCGACATATTCGACGTAAATAAACGGGCCGGTTCCCATGATGTTTTTTTCATACCAGCGCGGATCCTTGGCTAAAATGTCGGCTTTGTAGATGAAGTTCCAGGGCGAGGCCAGGTTGGCTAGAAAAGATGCGGACGGATGCTTCAAACGAAAGACCACCGTCTGGACATCGGGGCTCTCCACTTTGTCCACGACGGCGTAGGTGGCCTGGCGCGCGCTCACCACGCCCTCGGGCGGAAAGATAATCTTGTCGTAGGTTGCCTTCACATCTTTCGCGGTTAACTGGCTCCCGTCATGAAACTGAATGCCCTGGCGAATCTTGAATGTGTAAGTGAGCCTATCTTTTGAGATCTGCCAGTTTTCCGCCACGTCGCCGACGATTTTTGGATAATTCTCTGGGTCGAAGCGCAGCAACGTGCTGTAGTGCGGTGCCACGGGGTGAATCATCGCGAACGTCGTTTCCCGGTGACCGTCGAACGACGGGGGGCTGCCACCAACGGCGAAAACCAGTTCTCCGCCTGAGCGAGGTTTCACGGTTTCCGCCGCGAAGAGCTGCGGGACAAGAAATATAAGGGATGAAATGCTCGCTATCATACGAACGGTATTGAGTTTCATAACTATTTTTCCTCCTGTGGCGACTCGCTTGCTGATTCACCATAGGCCACGACGTTATATTTCGGCCTTACAGCTATGCCAAATGACCTCCGGCTGTCAACAGGATCTTCCCAGGTTCGGCACAGGGTTTCCGCTGGCATGACGACAAGATTTGATCCGCCGGTGACTATGAAAGCTTGGACCGAAAGGACAAGCCTGAGACATTTTTGGCAAATTTCGAAGCGATGAATCGCTAACTCGCGTCGTTCGCTTTGAACTGGAGCAGACTCCAAGTCGTGCTGCCGACGGCATCGGTGGCGACGATTTTTCCTGGTGCAAATGGACTCAAGCTTTTCAAATCGCGATCTTTGATCAGGATGTAGCCATCTTGAGATTGCCTTAGCAGCTCCTCAACCTCCGCGCGAGAGCGCAGCACCGGAATGACTTCGCGTCCCGTATAGTAGTTAAAGTCGTTCATGATATCCGCGTAAATATACAGTGACGTCGTGGGAGGAACTATGCTCCGAACCTCGAGTGAAAAGGGCCGGCGAGATTTAAATTGTTCCAAATAAGGGAAAATCCACACGGATGCGCACAGTGTCGCGATTGTCATCATCAGGACGGTTCCGGTCACAACCCAGGCCGGCTTACGCTGCCAAGCGAACCCGGCGATAACAATTCCAGCCGCAGCGATCGTGAGGGCAGTCGGTACGGTGAACAAGAACGCTTCCCTGCGCAGCCACCAGGCTGCAATCGGAAGAGCGAGACCTGAAATCCCGACCAGGCAATAAAACACCAGTGTCATTCCGCGATAAAACGAACCCTGTGGCAGCCGACCGGTTAGGAGATCGTTTAGATAGTTCGCGACGAATAGAGCCGCAGGGGGCAGCAGCGGCAACAAATATAGGTCGCGCTTGGTATCGGAGATGCTGAAGAACAGAAACACGACTAAGAACCATAACAGAAAAAACAGTGACACCGGTTGAGCCCGGATGTCTCGATACCAACGGTAAGCAAACAGGGCCGGGATAGCAAAAATCGTCCACGGCAAAAAGTCCACTGGTAAAGTCGTGAAATAATAGTAGAAGGGTTGACGGTGGCCGCTGCCAGCCGTGTAACGTTGAATATGATGCACGTAGATAAACTCCGCGAGCCAACTTCCGTCAGTGGCACTGTTCACCAGATAGAACCACGGCACGACGACCAAGAGAAACAGCGGAATTCCGAAGGGCATCCTTGCATCAATGATCAGTTGCCAATCCCGCCGAACGATCATAAATCCGCCGAAAAGAAGCACCGGGAGTGCAATCCCAATAAGGCCTTTCGTCAGAGTCGCAAGCGCCATAAACACGTAGGCCAAGACGATTGCGTTTGGACTGTCCTTAATCAAGAGAGAACGGGCGGCAAAATATATTGTGAGAACGAAGAACAGAGCGAAAACCATGTCGACGTGAGCCCAGCGTGCTTCCCAAATCACCCGCACGGAAGTTGCGAGTACGGCTGCGGCGATAAAGCCGATTCTTGCGGCAAGAAAATCCCGCCCAACCAGATATGTTGCGAGCACAAAGCCGATCCCAGCCAATGCGGACGGCGCACGCACGGTCCACTCATTGACTAGACCGACAGCATTGGAAGCGATTAAGACAAGCCAGAAATAGAGAATGGGTTTATCCGTATAGAGGTCGCCGTTGACAGTCGGCACAATCCATTCGCCTTTAGCGAACATGACGCGGACTATTTCCGCGTAGCGTGGCTCCACCGGAGCCCAAAAATCACGCGACCCGAGTGCAGGAAAAAATAACAATACCGACAAAACCAACAGACATAGAGGATAGTCTTTGCGGGTGTCCAAGCTGAAGAACCCGAGAAGATGCGTTTGAAGCGACGATTTATCAGTCAGCTGAACCCTTTTCTAGAGGAGAATGGTGAGCGGGCGTGGAAGCGGTTTATATCCGCCACGACCGTTTGAATGCTTAATCTGCGAAGCCAAAAAAGGGAAGGGCGCATAGGCGGTTCCCCGCCATACCATGACACACTGCTCAGTACGTATAGATGAGCTGTCCTGCGAGTGTGGTCTGGTTCTTATCGGCGTTAGTAGCTCCTCGTTTGTAGAATCGCTCATCCGCCCAGTCTTGTCGAACCTCAACCCGACCTAGGAACATCTTCGTAAACTTGTATGCCCCGGTTAACGTGACTTCGGCGACGGTCTGGTTCGCATGGGTTCCAAAAAAGTTACCCCCCAACCGGGCACCGTCACGATCCTTGAAAATTTCCCCTCGCAGGGCCGTGGCAAAGCGATCCGTCCATGCATAAGACGCAATACCCGCGACTCCTTGCCAAACCGCATCGCGCGTCCCGCCTAACGAAGCGTTCTCTTCATGGCCATACGTGTATTCCAGAAGTAACGTAAGAGGATCGAAGGGCTTGATGGTCGCTACGTTGGACCAGGTAAACCGCTTGTTGCCACTATTGTGGAACTGCTCCGGCCCGTAGATCAATGAACTCGTTAGGGCGAACTGGTCGATGGGAGTAAAGCCAAAGCCGCCCATGACCGATGGCTGCCCGTTATTGTCGCGAGGATTATCCCAGCCGGTCACCACTCCTGCATTTAGCGATAGGACCTTAAGAAGTGGATAGCTGAAAAGCATCCCAAGGTGACGAAGCGGTATAGCGAAGTTGAAGAGGAACGATCTTGAGATGTTGTCGTTGTAAGCGCCAGGATTTGGCAGGATCTCGGTGCCCAGAGTTGTGACGAAGAGACCACCTTTGACACCGATCCCTTCACCGATCGGGATAGTGGTGGTGAGGTAAGCTTCGCGTAATTCAGCAGAGGGTTCATCGTGAAGCCGCCTACCCCATAGCGTCGCTTCCCTGAGAAGCTCGCCGCCACGGCCAAAATCGCCGGAGACGCGAAAACCAACTCCCCAATCCTTCTCAGGCTTTTCGATGGCCAGGTGAAAATAGTTGAATACGATCTTCTGATCGTCCTTGTCGAAATATCTTCCACTGATGTTGCGCGGGTTTTTCGGATGATTCGAGCTCCAAGTATAGCTCGTGTCGAGAAAGCCGCTAATATTGATACCCAGCGCGTTCTCCAAGTTCGACTTGCTATCACCGATGGCTCCGTCAATCAGTCCGACACTGCCGTCGAGGCTCAGCCAGCCAGGTGCCAATGGCTTTTCCTCTTCCGCAGCACGAGCAAAACCCACTGTCCCGACTAAGCTTCCCAAGAGCACTATCAGTCCGAACAACCCTTTTCTCATCTCAACCTCCCTAAAGACCAATAAGTTTGGGCTATTGTATCTGAACTGAATCCCTCCGCAATGTTGCAGACAGATTAACAGGTGCGGTTGACGCAACTTAAATGCCAGTGAATCGTTGAAGCATCGACTGCGAGAGGTTTTGCTTTGAATGGCTTTTTTCTTTGCAAGACGCCTCTTGTTGTCACAACTGCTCGGTTGTTAATCAGTCAACTGCCCGCTCATTAGGCAATCGCGACAAGCCGTACGATCGATCCCGATCCAAGAGTTGTCGCATTAAGGTTTGGCTGTGCCGAGAAGGCCCGCAATTTTTTGCCTTGCGGATCTCGCCTCCGACGACGAGACAGGGACACCCGCGTAAGTCCAAAAAAATCGGATAATATATCATCTCAGTTGTCTCCGACCGGGAAATCCAAGACCTTTCGCACTCGAACCGCGCAGGCCTTGAGCTCCGGCTGGTGAGATATGGGATCGCGCGCCGTGATCGTCAGGTTATTGGCGGCCTTGAAAAATCCATATTGCCTCCCCCAGTGAAACGGCAGAAAGCATGCGCCGGGCGCGATTTCCTCCGTCACCCGTGCCTGCACCATCACCTTGCCGCGGCGCGAAATGATTTCGACGAAATCCGCATCCTGGATGCCAAATTGCCGCGCATCCGCACGATTGATCTCGACGATCGGATCAGGCGCGCTCTTCATCAGCGCCTGACTGTTTCCGGTGCGAGTCATGGTATGCCAGTGATGCTTGACCCGTCCGGTGGTCAGCAAAAGTGGATAGTCCTCATCGGGACTCTCAAACGGCTTTGCATGTTCAACGGGAACTAGAATCGCCTTGCCGTTCGGGGTCGGGAATCGAGCATCTTCGTACAGCCTCACGGTGCCTTCGGGTCTCGCCTTGGAACAAGGCCATTGAAGGGGGCCTTCCGATTTCAAACGTTGGTAGCTCATGCCGGAACAGTCACACAGGGTGTTTTCTGTCAGAGCGGAATACTCGGCGAAGATTTCCTCAGCTGATTCATAGGGAAAAGCCTCGCCGAATCCCATTTCTCGGGCGAACAACGAGAGGATCCGCCAATCCGGCAGCGCTTCGCCCGGAGGCTCGGCAATTTTAGGCATATAGGTGACGCGGCGTTCCGAATTTGTCATCACGCCGTCCTTTTCGCTCCACTGCGCCGCCGGAAGCACAACGTGCGCAAAGCGGCTTGTGTCCGTCGGATGGTACGCATCCTGCACAACCACCAGCTCCGCCTGCCGCAGAGCTTTTTCTATCAGATCAATATCCGGAGCTGAAACGGCAGGATTGGTGCAAAGGATCCAAATCGCTTTAACTTTACCCTGGGCCATGGCTTCAAAGATCTCCAATGCCGACAACCCTGGCTCTCGGGTAATACGCTCGTGCGGCACACCCCAAAACTGCGCGACGTGTTGGCGATGCTTGTCGTCGGTCACACTGCGATACCCGGGAAGCATGTGGGAGAGGCCCCCCACCTCCCTACCGCCCATGGCGTTGGGTTGGCCGGTTAAGGAAAACGGGCCACAGCCCGGCTTGCCGATTTTTCCCGTGGCCAAGTGCAGGTTGTGAATGGCGTTATTTTTAGCCACGCCGATGGTGCTTTGATTGATACCCATACTCCACAGCGTCATCGCTTTTTTTGCCATCGCGAAGATTAACGCTGCCTCCACCACCAAACATTCAGGAACGCCGCAAATCTCTTCCGCCACCGTCGGCGGATATTTCTTGATGACTTCTTTCAGCCCGGCAAAGCCCTGTGTGTGTCGCTCGATGAAATTGCGGTCGATCAAGTTTTCTTCGACCAAGACATGGAGCATGCTGTTGATGAGTGCGATGTCGGTGCCCGGACGAATCGCTAAGTGGAGATCGGCAAAGTCCGCCGTTTCCGTGCGGCGCGGGTCCACGGCGATAATCATCACTCTTTTCGGTTCAATCACTTTTCGCTGTTTGATGCGTTTGAAGGTTACCGGGTGGCAGTCCGCGGTATTGGTACCCATCAGAAGGAAACAATCGGCCTCATCGATATCTGCGTAACAGGCCGGTGGACCATCGGAACCAAGTGAAGTCTGGTAGCCCGCCACAGCCGAGGCCATGCAGAGCCGGGAATTGGTGTCGAAGTTATTCGTGCCGAGAAACCCCTTGGCCAATTTGTTGCCGACGTAATATTCTTCGGTCGTCAGTTGGCCGGACCCATAAAAGGCCGCAGCTCGTGGACCATACTGGCTGATGATTTCGCGGAATCGCTGCGCCAGAAACTTCAATGCCGAATCCCACGAAACCCGGGTAAACGGCCCTTCCTGACAGCGACGTATTTGTGGATAGAGTAAACGGTTCGAGGTTTGCAGAGTTTCCGGCAGGTAGACCGCCTTTAGACAAAGATCCCCTAGGCTTGACGGGTGGTCGGGATCGCCTTTGATCCTGGTTACGGAACCGTTGCTGGCTCCGGCCAAAAGGCCGCAGCCCACCCCACAATAAGGGCAATAGGATTTAACCCAGCGCTCGACGCTGTTGCTCTCGCTCTTTTCCACTGTCGCACCCAATAAGCTGGCGCCTCTTTAGTCCGGCTGGTGGGAAGCTCTCTCAAGCCTCGGCCGGACCCGAGCCCAGGAATTCACGAATCCGTTTTTGTTTGCGATACTTGCTACGGAATCGGTTGAAACCCGTGTACTTCTCGATCACGAACCGCTCTTCGGCAGTAACGCCACGCGGCGTGAACTCTGCTTGCTGCTCTTTCACCGAAAGTTCACTGACCGGACCATTCCCCGCGCGCTCTTCGAGAAACGTCAGGAAATGATTGCGAAGTTGGTCATACATAGGGTCATCGGTAATGCATAAGCGGTCGCGTGGCCGGCCAAACGGCACAATGACGATTTCGCCTACGGTGGCCGCCGGCCCGTTGGTCATCAATACAACCCGATCGGCCAGCAGCAGCGCTTCGTCAACGTCGTGCGTTACCATAAGTACGGTCTTGCGTTCAGTGTCCCACAACTGCATGAGTTCGTCCTGCAGCTCCATACGAGTGATCACATCGAGAAGGCTGAAGGGTTCGTCGAGCAGCAGAACTTTCGGTTCGAGTGCAAAAGCCCGTGCAATACCCACACGCTGGCGCATGCCGGCAGACAGCTCCTCCGGGTAACATTCCGCAACATCACTAAGTCCTACCAGCCTGAGGAACTTGTCGGCGACTTCTTTGGTTTGTCTCCGGCGACGTCGCTCGTGCACTTGCTCCACGGCGAGTAACACGTTTTCTCGCGCCGTGAGCCATGGCAAAAGGACGGGCGACTGAAAGACCACGCCGCGATCCAGGCCCGTGCCCGCTACTTCCCGGCCAGCGATGATGACACCGCCCTCCGTGGCATCATTAAGACCCATGGCAATTGAAAGCACCGTGGACTTGCCGCAACCGGAGTGGCCGATCATGCAGACAAATTCTCCTTCGCTCACGCGGAGATTGAAATCTTTGACGATGACCGCTGGGCCATGCT
>DASQUN010000006.1:0-2755 GCA_035641275.1 Candidatus Udaeobacter sp.
TAAGAAATTTCTTAGAGCCTTCGGAACAAAACCCGATAACGGACACCGGGACCGGACAGTATCAGCGGTCATAATCCTTGCCGTTTTGTGCGAAACCTTCTGGCCGGACCGTCACGAGTCGTCCAGGCTGGCTAAACATGATCTTGGCTACCGACGGTGAAATCGGCTTCCCGAAAAGACAGTAACGTCTGCCGTTCTGACTCTGCTGATTCGCCCAGGCAGCAAACTCATCCGGCGTCGGACTATGACCCAAATCCGCCGCACATCGCCGGACGATGAACCCCAACATCATTTTGGGAGCGCTTTGTGTTGGGGCGCGAGAGTCAGCCATGATGCCTGTATAGAAAATATTTTTAACCGTTGCAAGAAATTGTCGAGACACTTTACCGCCCTAGTTTGAGCGACCAAAGAAGGCGCGCCACGTGGAGTTAGCCCGCCTGAGATAACTTGCTTTGATTCCGGTCTAATCAGCCATGTGGGTCGTCGCCTTCAAGTGTTTATCGACCGTTGTATATCCCTTCCACTGATCGACAAGCCAATAGCGGATTCCGAACTCAAAACGGAGCTCTTTCATCTCCTTGTCATGAGGATTGAAATGTTGATGGTGTAACATCCCGGGAGGAACATGGACCGCATCGCCTCGATTCCAGTCGTACCGCTTCCCGCCGATTTCAGAATATCCATCGCCTTCCAATGCATAAAGATAGGCCTCGGGATGCGCGTGGCTGTGACTCTTGGTATGGGGCAAGTCAACGAAGATCGAGCTGATGGCCACGCCCGTAGCCTTGAATCCATTCTGTTTCCCGCTTCGACCCATGAGAAAATAGGTCGCACCATGTTTCGACTCGTCGGATCTTTCGAACTGTTTGTGGTGCATCGAGATGCGCCGCCCGTCTTGCGTCCAGTATTGCGACTCTTCTTTCGGCAGTTGGCCCAAAACCTTCGAATCGTTTTCGCCACACTCTTCGAGTTGCTCCATCTTCCCCATGTAGACGTCGGCTTCGAGGTGCCAAGCCAAACCCGAAACATAGGCAACACTGAAATTACCCGTGTTGAAGAGCTGGTGCGGGGAGCGATAGGGAATATGAAAGATCGTGCCAGGAAAAAAGTCGTAACGGGCGTCATCGAGAATCATGAATCCTTCGCCACTCTCAATGTAAATGGCTTCCTCACCGTGAAAATGCTTGCCAGTGTGCCAGCCGACCGGGATTTCGGCTTTCATGAGACAGCTGCCACCCGTGGGGAAGCCGAGCTCCGGCGCGATCATCAAGGCGGCCTTGTAATCTTGGACCGTGCGCACCCATCTGAGATCTTTGGACCGCGATACTCGCGGCGCCTCATCGACCTTCTTTTGATTGTTTTTCGACCGTTCCAACCAATCACTGTAAAAATCGCTCATCGTTCCTCCTCCATGCGACCTATGGTTCCAATCGATCATTTACCTAACGGAGGAGTAGTCGGTTGTCAACTTGAGGGCCTCTGGGCCGGGCCAAATTTGCCGTCAAAATCTGAAGCTGGTAAGGGTCAGAAAGGCTCCTTTTAGGCACGGCCGATTTCGAATGAAAAAGGTACTTCTTGGCGTTGCGCTGATAGTCTTGATCCTGGTTGGAATCGTTCTGATTCGTACGGCTCGGCTGACTTCTACGAGTCACCTCGCTTTCCACGACACAGAAATCAATCTGCAAACTCACGCAATCGCCGATCGTTTGGCGCAAGCCATCCAGTACAAAACCATTTCCGGCAAGGACTCGGTATCGTCGAACGAGGAGTTCTTGCGCTTTCATCATTTTTTAAAGGCCGCCTTTCCATTGGTCCATATCAAGCTTGCTAGGGAAGTCGTGGGTGGCCATAGCCTGCTCTTTACATGGAAAGGCCGCAATCCGCTGCTTCGTCCCATGCTTCTGATGGGTCATATCGACGTCGTCCCCGTAGACCCAAGCACTGAAAGGAATTGGACCTATCCGCCTTTCGCCGGTCGAATAGCCGACGGTTATATTTGGGGACGCGGCGCGCTCGATGACAAAGCGAGTGTCCTGGGCATGCTCGAAGCGGTCGAGCACCTCCTTGCCGAAGCGTTCCAACCGGAACGAACCGTTTACCTTGCATTCGGCCATGATGAAGAAGTCGGCGGCAACATGGGAGCCGCCGCCATTGCCGAGCTGCTCGAGTCGCGACAATTGCAGCTTGAATACGTGTTAGATGAAGGCGGGTACATTACCGAGGGAATCATACCCGATGTTGATAGACCGGTCGCGATGGTCGGCATCGCGGAAAAGGGTTACGTGAGCGTTGAGCTAGTCGTCGAGGCTGCTGGCGGACACTCGTCCATGCCGGCGAATCCTACCGCTATTGGGGTTCTTAGCAGCGCCATTCACAAACTAGAGAACTCACCGTTTCCATCGCGCATCGTTATGCCCACACAAAAGTTTCTAGAACGCGTTGGAGCCGGCATGGATTTAGTCAGAGCGATAATGACCGCCAACCTCTGGCTATTCGACCCTTTGATACGCCGCGAAATGGACAAGTCACCGTGGAGCCGGGCCATGATCCGGACAACCCAGGCGCCCACTGTATTCGAAGCGGGCGTGACCGATAACGTATTGCCAGGCAAAGCACGGGCAATCATCAATTTTCGCGTCCTCACTGGCGAAACAATCGCCGATGTTCTTGCGCATGTCAAAAAAACCATCGACGACCCGGCCGTCAGGATTACGCCGCTATCAACCCAAATCGAACCTTCAGCAATTTCAGATAT
>DASQUN010000007.1:0-3796 GCA_035641275.1 Candidatus Udaeobacter sp.
CGCCCGCCAGACTTTCTCGGGCGTTAGCGGCAATGACTTCACTCGCGCGCCGGTGCTCCAGAAAACGGCGTTGGCGACAGCAGGCGCGACGGGAATAATGCCGCCCTCGCCCAAACCTTTGGCGCCGTATGGTCCCGGCCCATTGCCGTCCTCGATGAGAATCGACTCGAACTCATCCGGCACATCGTCGAATGTCGGCACCCTGTAATCGACCAGGGTGGAATTGATAATTTGCCCGCCGTCGTAGTGATAAGTTTCGTAGAAGGTGTGCCCAAAACCCATCATCGCCGAACCTTCGTCTTGTCCTTCGCATTGCAGCGGATGAAGTGCTTTTCCTGCGTCCGCTGCGGTCACATACTTTTCGACATGAACCTGTCCGGTCTCCCGATCCACCAACACTTCGACAGCGCCGATGCCGATCTCCCAAAATAGCGGATTCGCCGGAGTCGGCGCCATCCCGCTGTGCGCGTAACCTGTGCCAACCAACTCGCCGCCCTGCATGGCGAAGTGCTTGTGAATCAACTCGCCGTAGCTAATTCTTTTGCCACCGGCGATCGCTTCGCCATCTTTAAGCGTGACGGCATCTTCGGGGCATTCGAAGTGTTCGGTTGCGAGTTCGAGAATCTGCCGGCGCGCGTCCGCGCCCGCAAACTCCACGGCCTTGCCCATGACGGTTGTCGAACGGCTCGAGCCCGTCGAGCGATCGAAGGGAGTGAACGCCGTATCGATGGGACGGATCGTAACCCGTTGAAGCAGTACCCCCAGCTCTTCGGCGACGATTTGGCTCATCACCGTTTTGGCGCCTTGGCCGAGCTCTACAGTTCCGCACAGCAGAACCACGCTGCCATCGGAGAGCACGTGAACCGTCGAAGTAGACGCCAGCGGCGCGCCGGGGTCGGTCGTGCCGAAGCCAACTCCCCTGCCCCGTCCGCCTCTTGTCACAGGACCGTCCCAACCCAATTTGTTAAGGACGAGCTTAAGTCCTTTGAAGAGATCCGCATCCAGCGGTCTGAATTTCGGTCTGATTTCCTCGCCCTTTTTTACTAAGTTTCTCCACCGCAGCTCCACCGGGTCGATGCCGAGTTTGTGCGCGATGATGTCCATCTGCGATTCCGTCGCCCACGCCGTCTGCGGCCCACCGATGGACCGGAACGACGCCGCGGACACGGTGTTGGTGTAGACGCAACAGGAGTTAATTTTAAGATTTGGATAACGGTACGGACCGAGGATGCGCGTCAGGGTTCGCCCGGTTACGACCGGGCCTGTTTCCGTATACGCGCCGGTGTTGAGAAAGATCTCCGCCTGCTTCGCCACCAGCGTGCCGTCCTTTTTGACGCCGGTTTTGACCTTGCACTTGATCGCGTGACGGCGGCAGGTCGCCATTGCCTCAGAGACGCTCTGGACGACCCGAACCGGGCGTCCCGCCTTGCGCGCCAGGGCGACCACCAGCGGCTCGATCTTCGCTCCGGATTTGCTACCGTACGCTGCGCCAACAAAATTCACATGCACGCGGATTTTCGACAGTGGATAATGATAAATTTCGGCGATCTCCTGGCGCACGCCGAAGGGATGACCGGTAGAGGTCCAAATATTGATACCGTCGCCATCGACTTGCGCGATGGCGGTATGCGGCTCCATCGAGTAGTGATAGATCATCGGGAACTCGAACTCGTCCTCGAAAATTTCATCCGCTTCGGCGAAACCTTTCTCAACGTCGCCCTTCACGAGATCGGTTTGAAAACAGATATTTTTCTCGGCGAAGTCGTGCACCAGCGGCGCCCCGTTAGCCATGGCCTCGTCAACGTCGATAACCGCCGGTAGTTCTTCGTAATCAACGATAATTTTTTCCAGCGCCTCTTCCGCCGTCGCGCGGTCAAGCGCGGCCACGGCCGCCACCGGCTGACCTGCGAAAATCGCGCGTCCGACCGCGACGATCGGATGATCTTTGTTCTTGCCGCGCCCAGCGTACGGACTGATGTCGGTAAAATCTTTACTCGTCACTACGGCGACGACGCCGGGCATCGCTTCCGCATCGCGCGTGTCTATGGAGCGGATGCGCGCGTGCGCATAAGGGCTGCGGAGAAATTTCCCCTCGATCATTTCCGGAATCACCAGGTCGCCGGCATACTTCGCCTTGCCCGTAACCTTGTCGATGCCGTCCACTCTCGGAACTGAGGTTCCGATAATCGAAAAGTTTTGTGATTCTCTGATCATCTCTGGTCCTTTAAGACGCGCTCAGACCAAAATCACCCCCTGCGTATAACGGCGACCGGATACTGTCAAGTCGCTTTCGCCTCGCCTTCAGTCTTGAGTCGCTGCCGAATCGATGCGATTATCGGCCCATATTCACTCCTGGACCGACCCGTGATAAGCAACTCGATCTTTGCCTTTGTTATTTCGACGCTCCTGATTCCTTTCCTAATCTCGTGTGGCGCCGAGACAGTCGGGCAAGCCGCGGCCAATTCCGGTCTGGTCAAGTTGGTTCCCTTCGAACTCGACTCCAGGAACCCGGAGCGAAAAGAGTTTGGCCGTCTGACGCTACTGAGCGCTTACCAGCTGTACTCCAAAGACTCGCGTTTCGGCGGTTTATCAGGATCAATCATTGGCGCGGACGGTCGGCTTTATTGGGTGTCCGATCGTGGCTACTGGGTTTCAGCACGGATGAGTATTGGCTCTGAGGGCCAGCTTGCCGACCTCACGGACTGGGACATCCAACCGCTTCTGTCCACCACAGGGGTCCCCGTCGGTGATCCGTTACACGATGCCGAAGCCTTGGCGCGCGCTTCGGACGGCGCTTTCCTCGTTTCGTTCGAAAAGGCCCATCGCATTTGGCGCTATCCTCCGCCTCCCGTAAGTTCCCGGTCTCTGCCCATGCATGTTCCCGTGCCAGCTGAAGTTGCGAAGGCGCCTTCGAATGGTGGACTTGAATCGACGACGGTCCTTCCAGACGGCCGCATTCTCACGATCACGGAAGAGCTACAGAACCCGGATGGGAGTTTTAAAGGTTGGCTGATCGATAAAGATCGTTTTGGCGAACTTTCTTATCTGCCTTCCGCTGGCTTTCAAGCCTCAGATTGCGCCGCTCTACGGAATGGTGATGTGATCGTGCTCGAGCGCCGCTATGTGCCGTTTAGGATTTTATCCGCGCGCCTAAAGCTCATCCGGAGCAAGAATATTTACGCCGGCAGCAAGCTCGTTGGCGAGGAACTTCTGCGGCTCGAATCGCCGCTTCGAGTCGATAACTTCGAAGGACTAGCGGTCCAGGAAGATCCGATTACAGGGACGATGCTTTATCTCGTATCGGACGACAACTACAATCCATTCCAACAAACCCTGTTATTACAATTCCGTCTGAATAGTTCTGACTGAAAAAATATGAGCATGTCCGACGCGGAACCAGCCCGGATTATTCATGCTGTTGCGCACCGGGAAAGCCGGGCCGCTCCTCAAGCCGGCGCAATACCTCCGTGGCCTTCTCCCCCAATCGCACGAAACCTCCTGCGACCTCTTTCACTATTTCTGGCCGGCAGGTAGGCGTATCCTGGATTATCAAGTGTCCGGTCACTGGGGTTAATCCGAACACCTTCTGCTCTTTGACACGGGGGCGTTTCGGTGCGCCGGCTTTCGTATCGCCCCGGCTTTCCCTTCTTGCGAGCGAGACCGAGAGGCGAGCCCGGGAGGCTGCGGGCACAGGGACGTGGAGGTTATGTTCAGGCCCGGACCGTGGGAGCCACCACCATTGGAGCGGATCGGGTGGCGGGGCCGACAAGCTAGTGTCCTGACCCAGAAGTTCGCA
>DASQUN010000008.1:0-9360 GCA_035641275.1 Candidatus Udaeobacter sp.
GTTTCACGCGCCAAACCGAAGGTTTGCTGCGGCCTTAACCGGCAACTCCCGCCGCATTATTGCCGAGGTCAAGCGCGCCTCTCCATCTAAGGGGCTGATTCGAGAAGATTTCAATCCCGTGGCTATTGCTCAGGATTATGCGAGCCACGGCGCCAGCGCGATTTCGGTCTTGACTGAGCCGCGCTTTTTTCAGGGTAGCCTGCTCCATCTTGAGCAAATTAGGGGGGCGGTCGGGGTGCCGCTGCTGCGCAAGGATTTCATGTTGGACCCGTATCAACTGATTGAAGCGAAGAGTTACGGGGCGGATGCGGTTTTGTTTATCGCGGCTATGCTCGATCCGAATTTCTTGTGCGAATTGCGCGAGCAGGCGACAGCGCTCGGGTTGGATGCGCTGGTTGAAGTGCACACCGAAGAGGAACTCAACGCAGCGCTAAGGGCCGGGACGCAGTTGTTGGGAATCAATAACCGGGATCTCAGGACCTTCGAAGTGAGCTTGGCCACAACCGAGAAACTGGCGCCGCTCGTGCCCATAGGCGTGCCGGCCGTGTGTGAGAGCGGCATCGACACCCTCGAGCAGATTCGGTGGGTCGAAAAATTCGGGATTCACGTCTTCTTGATCGGCGAGGCGCTCATGCGCGCGCCACAGCCTGGAAAGAAGCTCAGTGAGTTGTTGGAACGGCCGGCCTGAACCAACATGAACTGAAATCTCCGGCGATGGTCAAAGTCAAGGTTTGCGGCATCACTAGTCTTGCCGATGCAGAGAAGGCGCTCGAATTCGGCGCCGATGCGCTGGGATTTAATTTCTATGCGCTGAGCCCCCGTTGCGTCACGCGGAAGAAGGCACGGGCGATTATTCAGGAGCTGCCGGCAGGATCTTGCAACGTGGCGCTGTTTGTCAACGAGCCGAAGGAAAAAGTCCGTGAGTTCCTGGCTCAGGGAGATCTGGACGTCGGCCGGCCCACCTATCAGGCCCTCCAGTTCCACGGCGAGGAGGACAGGAATTACTGTCGGGGCTGGCCCATGAAGGTGATTAAAGCCTTTCGCGTGAAAGAAAAAAAATCGTTGGAGAGCGTGAAGAATTTTCCCGCGGATTTTTACTTGCTGGATTCGTGGTCACCGGGATACGGCGGCTCAGGGTCGGGCTTTCCGTGGGAATGGCTCGCCGGTGTTAATACAGCGAAACTAATACTCTCCGGTGGGCTCAGCATCGAAAATGTCGCGGAAGCTGTGCACCGGATTGATCCCTATGCCGTCGATGTCTGCAGTGGCGTGGAGGCGCGGCCAGGTATCAAAGACCATGCGAAGCTCAAAGAATTCATCCTCGCTGCCAAAGGTGCCTGATCGGCGCGGCCATTTCGGCCCCTACGGTGGCCGGTACGTCGCCGAAACGCTCATGCCGGCCCTTACGGAGTTAGAGCAGGCTTACGCGGCGACGCGTCGTGATCCGGCGTTTCGAAGAGAATTCCGACACTACCTTCATCAGTACGCGGGAAGAGCAACCCCCCTGTACTTCGCCGAGCGTCTGAGGCAGAAGCTCGGGGGCGCGAAAATCTATCTGAAACGCGAGGATCTGTGCCACACCGGCGCACATAAAATCAACAACACCATCGGCCAGATCTTGCTGGCCCGCAGAATGGGCAAGAAAAGGATTATTGCGGAAACCGGCGCCGGTCAGCATGGAGTTGCGACGGCGACCGTGGCGGCACGGTTTGGGTTGGAATGCGAAATCTTCATGGGTAAAGAAGACATGGCGCGGCAATCGCTGAACGTCTTTCGCATGAAGCTTCTCGGTGCCACGGTGCGAGTTGTGGATTCGGGCAGTCAGACACTGAAGGATGCCATGAACGAGGCTCTCAGAGACTGGGTGACCCACGTTCGGAATACCTATTATCTGATCGGCTCGGTCGCCGGACCGCATCCTTATCCCATGATGGTGCGTGACTTCCAATCGGTGATTGGACAAGAAGCGCGCAGGCAAATACTAAAGGCAGAAGGACGCCTGCCGGATTATCTCGTCGCTTGCGTCGGCGGCGGGAGCAACTCGATGGGACTGTTTTATCCCTTCGTCCAAGACCGACGGGTAAAAATGCTCGGTGTGGAAGCAGCGGGGCGCGGACTTCGCACAGGAAAACACGCGGCTTCGATCCTTGGCGGCGACGTCGGCGTGCTTCACGGTAGTAAGAGCTACGTTCTTCAGGACGACCGGGGGCAAATCCGGCGAACGCATTCGGTGGCGGCGGGATTGGACTACCCCGGCGTCGGCCCGGAACTCAGCTATTTGCGCGACCGGGGCAGAGTCCAGTTTGTCTCGGCAACCGATGGCGAAGCGATTGACGCGATCAAGTTTCTGGCGGAAGTTGAAGGGATCATCCCGGCATTGGAAAGCGCTCATGCTATTGCTGCAGTGGCGAGGCTCGCACCCCGTTTGGCGAGACATCGTACGATCATTGTCAACCTCTCCGGCAGAGGCGATAAGGACATGGGTACGGTCGGTGATTATTTGGGAGTGAGAGTCTCAGGATAGGTTCAAGGGCTGAAAGTTTTCGAACTTCAAGAACTCGGGGTTCTTCGAGTTTAAACTGCAACTCTCGGAAAGCTTTTCATTCAGCAATTTTTTGCAAGATGAGCCGCATCGGAGCCAAGTTTGCGGAGCTGCGGAAACGGGGAGAAGCGGCATTAATTCCCTTCATTACCGCGGGAGATCCCGATCCAGAAACCACCGTCAAGATTCTGCGCGCTCTGGAGGACGGCGGCGCGGATTGCATTGAATTGGGAATTCCGTTTTCGGATCCGACAGCGGATGGACCGACCATTCAGCGGTCGTCCGAGCGCGCCTTGAATAACGGACTCTCTTTACCACGAATTTTTCGGATCGTTCGTGAATTTCGGCGAAATTCCGAGCTGCCGTTGATTTTGTTCGGTTACTTCAATCCAATTTTTCATTACGGTGTGGAAGAGTTCTGCCGGCAAGCCGCCCACGCAGGAACCGACGGTGTCCTATGCGTCGATCTTCCGCCCGAGGAGAGCGGCGAGCTTAAACAGTGGACCGACGCCGAAGGATTGGATCTCATATTTCTCTTGTCTCCCACGAGCGGCTCCGACCGCGTTCAGCTAGTCGCTCACAAAGGCCGCGGCTTCATCTACTATGTTTCGGTGACCGGTGTCACGGGCGTACGCCGCTCCTTCGATAATCATCTCCGGGCCCAAGTGGCGCGCGTGCGTAAGGCCACCGCACTGCCGGTCGGTGTCGGCTTCGGTATCTCAACACCGAAACAGGCGGCTCGGATTGCAGAATTGGCTGATGCCGCAGTCGTTGGCAGTGCGCTTGTGGAGAGAATAGAGAAAGCTAGGGGAAGCGCGGAAAAGGCCCGTCAGGCCGGCGCTTTTGTTGGCCATCTCAAGCGAGCGGTGCGGCAAGTTCGAAAAGCTCCATAGGCAAAGAAACCGCGCCGGCCCTTTTTGGGTCTTTGCCTGTCGCCTTGGGCCGTTCGCTGCTGATCTCCATGGATTCGTATTCCGAAACGCTTAATCGAATCTATAACTTACGCGGTGGAGTCATCGATCTGCGTCTGGATCGTATGGACCGAGCCCTGGCTTTGTTTGACCATCCGGAGAAGCAGTTCCTCTCGTTTCATATTGCAGGCACCAACGGTAAGGGTTCCACCGCGGCGATGTTACATCGCATCCTTTCGCTCGCCGGCTATCGGACGGCGCTTTACACCTCACCGCATCTGGTATCCTTTACCGAACGTATCCGTGTTGGGAACGGCGAAATTTCTCCGGAGGAAGTCGTCGAATTGGCGGATGAGGTCCAGGACCGCACCGCGGCGGCCGATGTTCCACTGACGTTTTTTGAGTTCGTCACGGTTATGGCCTTCATCTATTTCGCGCGTCAGCAAGTGGAGATCGCCGTGGTGGAAGTTGGATTAGGAGGGAGATTGGACGCCACGAATCTCGTTAAACCCATCGTTTCGATGATTACGACGATCTCCAAAGACCACGAGGCCTATCTCGGGTCCGACTTGTTGTCCATTGCGCGTGAAAAAGGCGGAATTATTAAACCGGGCGTTCCTGTGGTTATCGGCGCGTTGCCGGAAGTGGTGGCCGATCTACTTTTAGGCCTGGCCCGAGATCAGGGCGCGCCAGCGTACATTTTAGGCCAACATTATAGAATTTCCTTGAAAAACACGCGAGTTTTCGATTATACAGGCATAAACCAAAATTTTTATTCCGTCTCCGTCGCGTTACGGGGGCGGCATCAAAGAAATAATGCCAGCGTAGCGCTCGCTGCCCTCGAGATGGCTAGCGCAACCTTTCCGGTTAGTGCGGATGCTCTCAGAGAGGGGTTGAAGACGGTTACATGGCCGGGACGCTTCGAAATCATGATGCAATCGCCGACTGTTATCTTGGACGGCGCACATAATGGCGAAGGCGTTAAAGCGCTCATAGAGGCCCTCCGGGAATATCATAGGCGAGGGAAGGTCAAGCTCCTGTTCGCCTCGATGGAAGATAAGGACTGGCGGCTCATGTTGAACCTGTTGGAACCCGTCGTGGATGAGGCGGTTTTGACCCGGGTTCAGATGGACCGAAGCGCAGACCCGAAGACTCTGTCAAGTTATCTCACGGACCGGATTCGGCATCGTGTGATTGAAGATTCGCGTTTTGCCCTCCGTTCAATGCTCGATGGTGCTTACCCTGACGAGATCGTATTGGTAGCCGGTTCGCTTTACCTCCTCGGAGAAGTTCGACCTGTGGCTGAAGAAGTTGCCAACCAGGTTCGGCCGGCGTGAAGACCGCAAAGCCTGCAAGCGACAGAAATGAGACTTACAACTAGTTCCGGCATCGCATCGCTCCTTGCGATATTTTTTCTTTTCGGCAGTGAACCTTCGTGGGCGCAAGCCCCGCGCGGGAGTCGAACGGACGACCAGCCGATCAGCGTGACTGCCGATAAGTTGTCGGCCACCGCCGGCGGAACTCAGATCGAAGCCGCCGGCAGCGTGGAGGTCAGGCGCCAGCAAACCACGCTGAAGGCGGAAGAGGTTCGTGTCAACCAAGACACGCAAGACGTCGAGGCCAAGGGAAAGGTCTCGGTGGACGACCCTGAGTGGAAGGTTAAATCGGCCGATTCCATACAGTTGAACATGGAGAAGGAGACGGGGGAGATCCAAAACGGCGACCTTTTTATTGAGCAGGGTCACCTTAGCGTCAGCGGCGCTCGATTTCAGAAGTTCGGCGGCCAAAGCTACCATATCGACGAGGCCTTCTTCACCACGTGTCTATGCGAGTCCGGCGTGCCCTCATGGAAAATTTCAGCGGAGGCTATGGATCTCAAGCCAAACGGCATGGCAACTGTTGAAAAGGGCTATTTCTACGTCATGGATATCCCGGTTTTTTATTTGCCCTATGGTTTTTTTCCGCTGACCACCGAGCGGCAAACCGGGCTTCTTTTCCCCCAGATCGGCCAATCCACCAAAGAAGGCTTCCGATACCTGCAACCCTTTTTCTGGGCGCTCTCCAAAAGCACGGATGCGACGGTCAGTTTCGATCTCGAGACTCGGGCACGCGTGGGATTGCTAGCTGAATTCCGCACGATGTTTAGTCGGGATTCTGATCTTCAGCTTCATGCCTCATACTTTAACGAGGCTCTCCGCAAGAATGAACAAAACGACATTGTTGACCGCACTATTGCCGACCAGGATATTCCGAAAAACCGTTGGAGCATCATGGGAACGCACCGCTATACGACGTTTGCCGACTGGCTTACTTATAGCGACATAGCGGCGTATCGCGACGACTTGTTTGCGCGTGAGCTCATCGAAAGGTTCGAGCTGCCGGGGACAAAGGAGTCCGACGTCCGGAGAAGCCGTTTCGGCGAATCGCGATTCGGTATGTTCAAGAACTGGAATGACATCTTCCTCAAAGGAGAATGGAATTTTTACCAGGACTTTATCCAGAGCGATGTGACTACACTCCAGCGGACACCCCAAATTGCTTTTTGGGGGCGCCGTTTCTTGACTAATTTTCCGCTGGAGTTTCGCTGGCGTGCCGAGGGCGTGAATTACCTCCGGCGAAAAGGCGGCGATGGGCTTCGGCTGGATTTGCGTCCGGAAGTCTTGCTGCCCTTCAGGATGGCGCCATACTTTTTTGGTTCATTAAGCGTTGCGCCGCGCGAGACGGTCTATCATCTCTATACACCAGTGAAGGCTTCGGACCGGAATATTTCGCGGGAGCTGGCCGAAATACGCGGCAATGTCGGCACATCTTTCAGTCGAATCTTTGCCGTCAGCGGTCTTGGGCTTACCGGACTCAAACATGTGATCGAGCCTGAGCTGAGTTATCTATTCGTACCGAGTATCGAACAGAGTCAAATCCCGATCATGGACGGCGTGGATCGGGTCAACCGCCGCAATGTCCTGACGTTCGGCATTTCCAACCGGCTGTGGGGCAAGTTTGCCAACCCGTTCGCGGGCGCTGGAGAGGATAAGGATGTGGAGTTGTTAAATCCGGCTATTGCGGATGTCCGGGAGTTCGGGTCGTTACGGCTCGCATTGAGCTATGATATCGATAAGGAGAGAAAGGGCGGGGATAGTTTATCGGACCTCGATATGAACCTGCGGTTAACGCCCACCAATTATATGACTATAGGTTTAGATGGGGGATTTAACCCGGGACCTTGGCAGGTCACGCAAACCCGGGCTATTTTGGCGATTTCTGATCCGCGCCCTATCATGCGCCGCGTATTGGACCCAGATTTTAACCGGCCAAACTCCTTCAGCTTCGCGTATTACTTCCTGCAACAAGGACCCAACGGGTTTTTGGCAGACAATGCCAACTTCAATGTTGACACTCAGCCGGTTTGCCCTGACCCACTTGATGATCGATGTGCGAAATTTAAAAAGGACGTTGTCGGCAACCTCATTGGCAACCTGCTGTACCACGTGACCGACCATATCCTGCTTTCTCTCAACTCGACCTATAGCGCAAGGGACACCCGTTTCATCGGGGTTAGCGCGGCTACCAAGATCTTGTCAACGTGCGAATGCTGGGCCATGACGCTCGCCGTGCGGCGCGGCATCAATCCCGCTAAGACCAGCTTTAATTTTGATTTCAACCTGCTCGGCTTGGGAGCGCAAAGGAGCACTTTGAGATAATAAGCGAGCGCTCCAAGACCCTACCCTCTCGCGCGTCCACTCCGCCCCCCTCGCTAATAAGTGGAGTGAGCTTTTTGTTTCCCCATTTTTTTGGAATCTGCTATCATTATGGGCCTACCATGGCTAGTCAGGTCCACAATGGAAAAGTCGTTGGAAAACCGTGGGGCTATGAACTCATTTGGGCTCACACCGATCGGTATGTCGGCAAGGTTCTCCATATCAAGCAAGGGGAATCGTTGAGCTATCAGTATCACCGGGTGAAGGATGAAACCGTTCGCCTTCTCAGCGGCGTCATGGACATGGATTTGGAGACGAACGGGGCAAAGACAAGGGTCACTCTGAAACCGGGGGATTGCCTCCATATCACCCCGGGCATGAAGCACCGGATGATTGCCGTCGAAGATTGCGACGTTCTGGAAGTTTCCACGCCAGAGCTGGACGATGTAGTGCGGCTGGAAGATCGTTATGGACGGGCGGACCGGAAGGATTAGCTAACTCAAATCAATGGGGATCCAATGGAAACATCGCTAAGTTTGGGAGGGCAATTGGTCGAGCGGCGGCTCCTCTCGGCTGAAGAGATGGAGCGCGCCATGAGGCTACAGGAGGAGCAGCAAGCCCCATTGACGCGGCTGATTGTCGAGCTCGGTTTATTATCCGAAGATGATCTCTTGCCGGTCTTGCGCGATCATTTCGATATTCCTCTGGTTTCGCTCAAGGATGTTCCGACAACTCCGCTCCCCGTCGAGTTCTCCCCGGCTATCGCGGATTTCTTTAAGCTCGCCCGCATGGTACCGATCAAAGTCGAAGGCCCTGAGCTGGTCGTGGCGATGACCGATCCTTTGGACCTTTCGCGTCTGCACGCGTTGGAATTGGCCGCTGGGCTCCGGGTCAAGCCGGTGTTGGCAAAGGAAAAGGAAATTATCACGAGAATCGAGGCACTGTTCGGCAACGGCTATTCAAGCGACTCGGGGCCGGCCGGTGCGGCGCGCGAAATCGAAGGAGCGGTAGATGAGGAGGACGTCGCTCACTTGCGTGACATGGCGTCGGAAGTCCCTGTCATTCGGTTGGTCAATCAGATGCTCGTCCGGGCGCTGGAGAGCCGGGCGTCCGATGTCCATATCGAACCTTTCGAAAACCAACTCAAGGTGCGCTATCGAATCGACGGCATTTTGCACGAGATGGAGTCGCCACCGCGCCAATTCAAGGCCGCGGTTATCTCGCGGATAAAGATTCTTGCTCAGTTAAACATCGCCGAGCGTCGGCTTCCTCAGGACGGGAGAATCAAAGTCAGGCTCGCGGGCAAGGATATGGACCTGCGCATTGCGACCGTGCCCACCCTTTACGGCGAAAGCGTGGTTATCCGCCTTTTGGAACGGGGCCAGATTTTTACACAGCTTGATACCCTCGGCTTTCCTTCCAGCATACTCGACTACTTCAACGAGATGATTTTAAAGCCTCACGGCATGATCCTCGTCACCGGACCTACCGGTAGCGGTAAGACGACAACCCTCTATGGAGCGCTCCAGAAAATCAACGACCCTGGAAAGAAGATCATCACCATCGAAGACCCAGTGGAATATCAGTTAAGCGGTGTCAATCAGATTCAGGTCAAGCCGCAGATTGGACTGACGTTCGCCAATGGGCTGCGTTCCATTGTCCGACAGGACCCGGATGTCATCATGGTCGGTGAAATCCGCGATTCGGAAACGGCTGAGATTGCCATCCAAGCGGCGCTCACCGGCCACCTGGTGTTTTCCACGTTGCATACGAACGATGCCGCCGGCGCTATTTCCCGGCTGCTTGAGATGGGGGTCCAAGATTATCTGCTTTCGTCTTCACTCCTGGGCGTGTTGGCGCAAAGACTGGTCCGTCGGCTTTGCCCGAAATGTCGGAAGGAAGTGCCGTTCACGGGCTTTGACGCCGACGAACCCGAATTGAAATTCCGCAACGGAGATGCGCCCGCGACCGTGTGGGAGGCGGCTGGCTGCGACGCCTGCAGCGATACAGGATATCGAGGGCGGGTCGGCATCTTTGAGCTCCTGCCGGTGACCTCAGAAATCTGCAAAATCATCGTCCAGCGCGCGGATGCCGGCACGATTCGAAACTTAGCCGTCCAACAGGGCATGAAGCTACTGAGAGAGGACGGCTGGGACAAAGTCCGTGCCGGTGTGACCACATTGGCTGAGGTGTTGCGCGTGACGAGAGAAGA
>DASQUN010000009.1:0-5741 GCA_035641275.1 Candidatus Udaeobacter sp.
CGAAGCCGAACGGGAAACGGTTCTAGATCTCTGGACTCCTATCCTGATACGCGTTCTGAAGCTCCGTCTGGGATTGCGTCGACGCCTTGTGCCGGCCCATCCATTCCTTGGTCATGGCGACCATTTTGTCGGCGCCTTCGCGAAGCTTTTCCGCCTGCTGATTCAGGTAGTCCAGACCTTCGCTTGTCCGCCGCCGAACTTCCTTTCGCGTGTCTTCGCCCGAGCGCGGAGCCCAGAGCAGCCCAGCCAACAACCCGATGCCGATGCCGATGATGAGCTCTGAAACCCTAAAACCTCCGTTTGTCGCCATGCTCATTGCCTCTTCTGAATTTGAAGGTTGTTTTTAACGCTTCTGACGCCGCTAACTTGTGACGCCAACTCTTCCGCTCTGGTTTTTTGGGCTGGTGATTCCACAATACCGTTGAGTGAAACGACTCTGTTGGTGGTGTCCACATCGATTCTTGTTAGATTGGCAGCCTTTTCCGCTACGAGTTTCGACTTGACTGACGCGGTAATGGTGGAATCGTCCACATTTTGACCCGCAGTTTGACCGGTCATAGACGTGCATCCGAACATGAGTAAGGCGCCGGCCAAGATAATAGCTGGTATATCTCTTCGATACGTCATAGGTCCCTCCTTCGGGCTTTGAGAGTTCCGTGTGTGGTTGTTACCACTCAGTCATCACTAAATAATTTCACTGCCGGTCCGGTTCGACGTTCATATCCTTCCCATGACCAACAGGATGATGATGATCAAAAGAATTAATCCTAACCCGCCGCTTGGGTAGTAGCCCCATCCTGAGCTATACGGCCAGGTAGGCAATGCGCCGACCAGTAACAGAATGAGTATGATGAGCAGAATTGTTCCCATAGAATCCTCCTTTGATGTAGGACTTTTTTACGACTCGTCATGAAAGGCGGAACTCACTCAATAGTAGTGAAATTATCGCAATCAATTTTTTCATCTCCTGTCCTGCCATTACGATTTCGATGATTCCCATTTAACTTTACACAAAGGGTGTGCCAATCAGTACTCGATGGCTAATGTCTTAGTTTCAAAGGAATTTTTTGACATTAGGCGTTGCGAAGGCAGGGTTTGTGAGAGGTTTTCTTACACGGTCCGCGGAAAAAGACTGACATGTGAAACCGAGTTACAGAACGTGCGAGCTGAGTAGGCCAGGCGCCAGCTGCGGCTGTCGATGGCATCTGCTGACCCCGATTCACAACTCTGTTCGGCGGTAAGAACAAGTGTCTCAGAGATCTTGGACTAACACGCACAACGGGGAAGAACCGCCCAAGGGTTCTCCCCCGCCCATGTGAACGCAACGTCTTAAGAGTGCCCGCTTCACTATTTATTTTTCGATGATTCTTTACCCATGGGGGCACTCGAGGGCTCTTTAGACGAAGGAGACCCACTCTTCTCCATCGACGAGGATCCCTTCCCCATCGATGAAGATCCCTTTTCCACTCCTAATGCCTTTGCCGTCTCAGCGTCGAGTCTGCCACTGGTCTTGAGCCCGTTCGCTGATTGAAACGCTCTGAGAGCCTTTTGCGTTTGAGGTCCCATCACACCATCGGCAGGTCCCGGATCGTTTCCTTTGCCCTTCAAAGCTTCTTGGGCTTTCTTGATGTCCTCCTTGGCCCACTGTTCGCCCGAGCTTCTGCCGGCAGTTTGATCCCCGGATTCCATTCCCTTGGCCGTATCCGCCGATTTCATCTGCCCGCCGCGTTTTGCACCTGACGCTCCTTCTTCCTTTTGGGAACTGCCGGGGCTGGTTGCGCCAGAGGAGGACTCCCCTGATTTTGTTTGAGCCCAACCAGGTGCCATGCTCAGCCCTAACAGCCCGCTCAGCGTCAAGGCCGTAAATACCGACTTACTTTGTTTCATGTTTCTCTCCTTTCTTAAACGAATTAAACGTCGCGTTCATCTCCGATGAGTTCAATTGGTTATTCGCAGCATCGGTCCAGAGCGCCGCTTCTTCCGGCGTAAGCGTACCAAAAGGCAGGAGCCGCGCATCTTGATATCCCCACTCCGTGATATCCTTCAGGTACTGGACGCGGGATAGAAGGGTGCCCTGGCACAAGCGAGGCACCTCGGCGACAACTCCCATTTCGTTTAGCAGCCGGCCAGCTAATTCTTGCATAAGCCACTCAGGTATCCGTGACCTCTCGGTAGGGTAGATAAAACCAAACAGGATGAGGTGACTGAGAAGCACGCGCCAGTGCGGCTCGAACCTATGAAGCAGGTGCCGCCAATCCAGATACTCGCCGCATGAACGAAACAGGTGCGCTACGTCGGCACCATCATAGCGTTCCCTCTCCATAATAAAGGCCTTCGACCAGATCATCTCTTCGGGTGGACAGAACCTAACTGGAACGCCGAAAACCTCGCCGTCCAATGCATGGTCGAACCACGCGTCATTGACCTCACAGATGCCATTCCCCGAGCTGAAGATGACATCGACGAAACAGGCGCCATTGGAGACCTTCGCGAGCCAATGCGGAAAGCAGATTGCCGTTCGATGACCTGCCGTCGAAAGGAGTTCCAAAGCCGACTTGACGTGGATCGGACGAAGGTACAAATCCAAATCCTTGAGCTCGCGCAATACACCCGAATACTGCTCCACCATTTGCGCGCCGCCGACCAAAAATGGAATCCGGCCGCTCGTCAGATCTTGAAGCACCTGCCGGTAGAATCGGTGATCGTTTGCGGTTCCAGCTGACGATTGCATCGATGATGCCTTTCCGGTTTCAGGGCAACGGTAGTTCAATCACCTTAAACGGCGGACTGCCCGGACTAACCCGCTGCAGAAGTTTCGTAGCCACGTTGTACACAGGAACATCGCCTTTGGTTCGACCTTCTGGGGTTCCATGATGAGCATGCCCGTGAAAGACGGCGGTGACGGGGTAGCGATTCAGCGGCTCCTCGAGTCTGCTCGATCCCAAGAAAGGATAGATCTCTACCGGCTCACCTTTTACGGTGGACTCGATCGGTGAGTAATGCAGCAAGGCGATACGGTGGTCGGTGCGAAGTTTCGCCAAGGCAGACTCTAACTTAAGTGCCTCGCCGATCGCTTCGTGAACAAATGATTTAATGCTCTGCTCACCCCAAGGTTGCAGAGCGCGTTCGCCGAAGCCGCCGGCAAAACCCTTGACTCCGGCAAAGCCAATACCGCCGATTTCATACGCATCGCCGTCAAGAATGACGGCGCCTGCCTCCGAAAGGATTCGACAAACCTCTTCCTGCTTGCCTGACTCGAACTCGTGGTTTCCGAGCACTCCGACAACAGGCAGCTTGATCCCTTCTATTTCCTTGGCGAGGATGACCGCTTCTTCCGGCAATCCGTAGTCTACTAGGTCGCCGCCCAATAGAAGTATGTCGGCAGTCTCGGAGATTTGTGAAAAGAGCGGCCGTAACATGTCGTGCGAGTTTTTGTTACAATGAATGTCTGCAATCGCTGCCAAACGCACGGTTCCTTTTTCCGATGGATTGAAGCTTTTGATCATGCTGAAACTACGGTCTGGATCGCGGCGCTAATCTTCTGTGTCGAATTCGCTTCTATTCTCGTTTCCGGCCCGGTAAGGGCTTTGAAGGTGCGGGCTCGGAAATCTCTCGAAGGGCTTCGCCGGCCAGCTCTTTGTTCTGCGTGCCCACCGCAATATCGCCCAGCGAAAGCACTCCGACGAGACACTTTTCACGGTTGAGTATGGGGAGGCGGCGAATCTGGTTTTCTTCCATGATACGGCTTGCTTCGCCGACATCTTGGTCCTCGAAACCGTAGACGGCATGGCGAGTCATGACCTCTTCGGCCTGGATCGTCTCGGGATGAAAACCCTCGGCCGTTGATCGCACGATAATGTCGCGATCCGTGAGCATCCCGATCAGCTTGTTTCCTTCGCAAACCGGCAGCGCACCCACATCATGAGCCTTCATGATTTCAGCCGCTTCCGCTACCGGTGTGCTGGGCGAGATGGCTTGTACTTTTCGGGTCATGATGTCTTTTACTTGCATTGGACTTTCCTGCTATATCTGCGTCGCCTTGACGCTGAACCCCCGTCCAATTATGTATCCTGTAAGTGGGTCGAGTTTCGCTGCGGACCGGACTCATCGGTTTGAACTCTTCCTCGACAACCCTTCCAGTGGCTGAAAGCAACAAAACCTATGCCAAAAGGAGCTAAGCTAAAATAATGCTCTGATCTCAAAGGATTTGTCTCACGGCCGGTGAAGCTATAATGCCTTTGTGGATGTTTTGGGACAGGGAAGACGGAAATGGCGGACGCTGACTTTAATTGCCGACATATATTGCGAATTTAATTTGGTGGAGTAATTTGTTTATAGCAGGTGTGTCGAAAGGGCGGCAGTTGAGTGGGTTATTGTTTCAACCTGCTTCTCCTTGGGTTTGTTGTTGCAGTTATCGCAATGACCGCGGAAGTCGCCGCTTACGATCTCGAATCCTTGCGTGACGAAGTTTATCTAGGAATGCGAACTATCGATTAGCAGCCCCAATCGTGCCGTCAAGAGGTCGATATGTCACAAACTCAGCATAATGAAACGAGTGGAAACGGAAAGGCACAGCAGGTGTCAGGCAAACTTCTGGTCGTCGACGACGACAATAACTTGGTCGAGCTTGTCAGAACCAAGCTCCAGTCGGCCGGTTATGAAGTCGCGACGGCGTCGAAGGGAGAAGACGCTGTCGAAACGGCGAAAGGCGCGGTCTTTGACCTTTGCATCCTGGATTTAAGGCTCGCTGACGGCAGTGGAATATCATTGATGCGGGAATTGCACTCGATCATTCCCGATATGCCGGTGATTATACTCACTGGGTACGCCACTGTTGAGAGCGCCGTCGAGGCGATGCAAGAAGGAGCTTACAGTTATCTTACAAAGCCTTTCAACACACAGGAACTGCTTCTTCAGATCAAGAGAGCGTTGGAAAACCTCAGGCTTAACTCCGAGATCCAACGGCTCAGAGGACTTCTGGAGGAGCAGTTCGAATTTACCAACATCGTCGCAAAAAGCGAAAAAATGCGCAGCGTGCTGGATGTTGTTTCACGAATTGCCAGTACCGAATCAACCGTTTTCCTTCACGGTGAGAGCGGTACTGGGAAGGAAATCATCGCCAAAGCCATTCACCTCGCGAGTCAGAGAAGAGACAAACCTTTTGTCGCGATCAATTGCGCCGCGCTGCCAGAAAGCCTGCTTGAGAGCGAGCTCTTCGGACACGAAAAGGGTTCCTTTACGGGTGCCAACCGAAGCACGAGAGGTCTCTTTAGCCAAGCCAACGAGGGAACGATTTTCTTGGATGAAATCGGTGATATGCCCGCTTCGATTCAGGCCAAACTCCTTCGAGCCTTACAAGAGCGCCAGTTTTATCCTGTGGGCAGCGAAAAGCCAGTGCAAGTGGATGTGCGCATCATTGTCGCCACGAACAAAAATTTGGAGGAGGAGGTCACAAAGGGCGCGTTTCGTCAAGATTTGTTTTACAGGCTTCACGTTATTCCGATTCATTTGCCTCCGCTGAGAGAAAGGAAAGAGGATATCCCCCACTTGGCCGACCGTTTCTTAAAGAAAGTTTCGCAACAGATGAAGAAAGATGTGAAAGGGATAACACCCCAAGCGATGCAACGGCTTATGCTTTATGATTGGCCGGGAAACGTTCGGGAATTGGAGAACACACTAGAATACGCCGTGGCTATGACGCGACAGGACATGATTACGGAGGATTCCGTTCTCCAGACAAA
>DASQUN010000010.1:0-2653 GCA_035641275.1 Candidatus Udaeobacter sp.
TTCCTGCTGGCTGCAGATGCTCCGCCCCGGCGAGCAAACCAAGGTTCACCGCCATAACAGCACCAGCATCTATCATGCCTTCCGCGGCAGCGGCACAACGGTGATTAACGGTGAGGCGTTTCACTGGGAAAAGGGCGACACTTTCATCGTGCCGCTGTGGTCTTGGCATGAGCACGCCAACCGCTCCTCCACCGAAGAAGCCATTCTGTTTTCAATGCACGACTTACCCGTCCTAAAAGCATTCGGTCTGTACAGGGAAGAACAGCAAGAACAAGAAGCCTTAAGGCCGTAATTTGGCTAACGAGCCGGGCGTTTGCAAAATAGCCATTTCCCATCTTTTGTGTTGTGTGCCGTGACAACCCACCCTCGTGAGAACGGGCAGTAGCACGCGCACATGGAAGCGCGAAGGATAAACTGCGAGGGAACATGATGCAATTGGGGGTTTTTTTGCCGGTCTCGGGTCGCGCCGCGAGTCGCGCCACCTTAATGCAGGCCGCACAACAAGCCGAGAGCCTCGGCTACGATTCGGTCTGGAGCGCCGACCGCATCATCATTCCCTGGGAGATCACGACCCCATATCCTTATAGTAAGGCGGCGACATTTATCGTTCCGCCCGATAGACCCTTCTTCGAGCCTCTGACTTGTCTCGCATTTCTAGCAGGCTGCACTGACAATATAAAGTTAGGCATGAGTGTCATGGTGTTGCCCTATCGCCATCCTCTGTACTGGGCCAAGATCGCCACGACCATCGACCAGCTGTCTGCCGGAAGGTTGATAATGGGGGTCGGAGTCGGCTGGATGAACGAGGAATTCAGCGCGTTGGGCGCGCCGTTCAAAGCGCGCGGCGCGGTCTCCGATGAGCAGCTCCAGCTCCTCGACAAAATATGGCAAGAGGAGCACATAAGCTTTCATGGCCGATATTACAACTTCGACGACATCGCCTTCAGCCCCAAGCCTTTTCAGAAATCTCGAATTCCCATTTGGGTGGGCGGCGAGGGCAAACTTGCCCAACGTCGAGCCGGCGTCTATGGCGACGCGTGGTTTCCTTACTTCGTGAGGATCACACCGAATGAACTGGCCCGTCGTTTCGAGAACGTGCGGCGCTGCGCGCGAGAAGCCGGGCGGGACCCGGACGAGATGACTTTCGCTTGTTGTTTGCCGATTGAGCTGACCGCGAAAGAGGTTCAGCAAGAACCGGACTACCTGAAGGGAAGCATCGCCCAGGTGCTCGAGGCGCTACAGCGATTTCGAGATATTGGCGTGGCGCACATCGGCCTGCAGTTCATGATCCCGCACTATCCCGAACGACAGGAGCAGATCGAGCGTTTCGCCAAAGAAGCGCTCCCTGCCCTGCGCAGCTGAAATTTTCTACATGCCCGTGTAGAAATCCTCCGTGGCTTACGATAGGTAAAACATCTTACTCAAGCTCGCTTTTAGGCTCATCAACAACGTGAGAAAGGAATTTTCACGATGGCAAAGTTACCGCGGGTGGCATTGATTATCACCGGAGGCACGATCGATTCCATAGGTAAAGATCGCCTCGATCTCGCCTGGTATATCGAAGCGGGCAAACGGCTGAAAGACGGCGAGCTGCTCGAACAATTGCCCGAGCTGAAGAGCATCGCTGAAGTCGAAGAGGTTCCGTTCCGCCGCCTGCCGAGTCACGCGCTGGTCGATAAAGATTGGTTAGACCTGGTGCGCACTATTCATTCGATCTTCGATGCTGACAGAGCTGACGGCATTGTCATCACTCACGGCACCAATACGATCGAAGAGACGGCTTATTTCTTGAACCTCACGCTGAAAACCGAGAAGCCAGTCGTCCTTGTCGGCTCCATGCGCCCCTCGTCCGCCATCAGTGCCGATGGCTACCTAAATGTCGTGAACGCCGTCAAAGTCGCCGCCGATCCGAACTCCCGCGGCCGCGGTTGTTTATTGGTCATGAACGATACCATTTTCAACGGCCGTGACGTAACCAAAAACGCGACTTACCGGGTGGAAGCCTTCCAATCGCGCGATCTCGGACCGCTCGGCTACGCCGATGGCGACGGAAAGATCGTCTACTACCACGCTCCGGTGAAGAAACACACGACGGACACGGAATTCGATGTGCGCAACCTGCAGTCGTTGCCGCGGGTGGACATCGTCGTCTCCTATGTCGGCGCGGACGGTAAGATGATCGAAGCTGCAGCCGCGGCCGGGGCCAAAGGGATTGTCAGCGCCGGCACCGGAGCCGGTAGGCCGACGCCCGCCGAAGACGAAGCCTTCGACCGTATGTTCAAGGAAACAGGAATGATCATGTGTCTGTGCAGCCGGGTCGCTTCAGGCCGGGTCGTCAGGAGTCCCGGCTTAACGCGGCGCGGCTTCGTCGCCGGCGACAACCTCCAACCGTGGAAAGCTCGGCTGCTCCTGTCCCTGGCATTAAGCAAGACGACCAACGCGGACGAGATCCAGCGGATGTTCGACACTTATTGACCTCCTTCGGCCGGAGCGACCCTGTAACTTTAACGTCCTTGGCGCATGGACACGGCGGTTCCCGCCGTCGCTGGCGGCTTGTTGATCATGTCCCGATGCCTCCGCTGGCGTGTCTATCTGTCATGGATAATGCGTCAATTTGACAGAGCCAACCAACCCTTCCCCGCTCTCACAACGT
>DASQUN010000011.1:0-2970 GCA_035641275.1 Candidatus Udaeobacter sp.
GCGACGGCGCAGATACTATATCCGATTCGCTTCATCTTTTTTTCCTCCTCCTTCATTCTTAGCGCTCGGCGAATTCAAAGGCGTCGTGCGAATCGGCGTGGAGATGCATGTCAGCGATGCCCGCGGATTGCACGTCACCGCTGACGAGGTGAAGCCGGTTGCCGATGACGGCGCCCGCCAGCCCGTGGCGTGGGATGGGCATCGAAGGCAGCGAGAACCACCGATTGGTGGCAGGCTCATAGGCTTCGAGCGCGCGGAATGCTGCCATGAACTGAGGGGCCTGGGCCTCTCCCCCCGCCACGTAGATGCGCCCGCCGTGCACCCCCCACGCGACCGCACTCCTTGGCGTAGGCATGCGCGCGCGGATGGCGCCCCACTGATCGGTGGCGGGATCATACTCCTCGACCACATCGGTAGGACTGGATACGCTGACGAACGCGGCGCCGATCCGGCCGCCAATCACGTAGATCTTATTATTCACCGCGCCGATGGCCGCATGGTTGCGCGCGGTCGGCATCGGGCTACGTGCGCGCCAGCTGTTTGTTGCCGGGTCGTATTCTTCCACGGTGCTGACGCTCCGGTGCGGGCGCGCCGGATGAACGGCTGGCTCGCTCGAGCCTGGATGCGTCGCTGCGCCGCCGATGACATAGATTTTCCCGCCGACCGCTGCAGCCACGGGTGATCCGCGTTTCGTAGGCATGGGTGCCAGCGCCTTCCAACTATCCGCTGCCGGGTCATACTCCCACGTGTTGTCGATGGGGATCCATGCTGGTGGCCCCGACTGCGGCGGTACAAAGCCACCAAAGGCGTAGATCTTGCCGTTCAATTCCGCGAGCGCAACGTGATGCGACGGCAAGGCCATGGGCTTCTTTGTGTTCCATTTGTTTGATGCAGGATCGTACTCGTAAACGAGCGCCCTCGGCTTCCACCCAGGTGCCAATCCGCCGAAGACATACATCTTGCCGCCGGCAGCTACACCGTATAATTCCTCGGCCGGCTCTGGGAATGGAGCGAGCTTGACCCACTTGCCGCCGACCTGAGCGGGAGTGTCGACGGTCGTAAGCGCTAACATCATCAGGATCGCGAGTTGTGCTATAAATAGTTTCATCTTACCCCTCCTATGTGATGTCTAGAACAGCTCATTTCGAAGTAGATTTATCTCCTGATGCTCCCGGCTCGGGCGCCGGTTTTATACTCTCCCAGACTTTAGGGCCCCATAGCGAGCGGAATAGAGGAGAGAGCAGCATCAGCAGCGCGAGCGCTAGTAAGACAGCGGCGATAGGGCGTTCGAAAAAGACAGCGAGATCTCCTCTGGAATAGATCAACGAGCGCCGCAGCGAAGCTTCGAGTTGAGGACCCAGGATCATAGCCAAGACCAAGGGCGCGGGCTCAAAGTCAAACTTGCGCATCAGATATCCAAAAAAGCCAAACGCGATGGTAATCCCGATATCGAAGATGCTGTTGTTAACGCTGTACGCGCCGATGATGACAAACGTCAGAATGAGCGGCGCCAGAAACGCGTAGGGGACTCGGAGAAGCTTCACCCAAAGCCCGATCAGTGGCAAGTTTAAAAACAGCAGCATAATGTTACCGAGATACATGGAGGCAACGAGACCCCAAAAGACATCCGGTTTTTCGGTCACCAGCAGCGGTCCGGGCCTCACTCCGTGAATCAGCAGCGCGGCAAAGATCATCGCGATGGAGGCGTTGCCTGGAATCCCGAGCGTCAGCAGCGGGATGAAAGAGCCGGTTGCCGCCGCGTTATTTGCCGCTTCCGGCGCTGCCACTCCTTCGATGGCGCCCTTGCCGAAACGCTCCGGGTGCTTGCTGAGTTTTTTTTCGAGGGCGTACGAGAAGAACGACGAGATAATGGCTCCGCCACCAGGGAGAACACCGACGAAAAATCCCAGCAACGACCCGCGAGCGACCGGCGCGGCGGCGGTGCGCCACTCGTGCCGATTCGGTAGCAGGCCGCGAATCTTTGTCTTAATGACTTCAGCCTTGAGGGTTTGTTCCACGTTTACAAGGATCTCTCCGATGCCGAAGAGTCCCATCGCGACTAGGATAAACTGGAACCCCTCGCTGAGCTTGAAAATGCCATAAGTAAATCTCTGCGTTCCCATGATCGGATCGAGTCCGACGGTTCCGAGCAAGAGCCCGACACAGGCCATCAAGAGGCCTTTGGTCATCGACGCCCCGGCAAGATAACCCACCATCGTGAGCCCGAGAACGAGGAGAGCAAAATTCTCCGGAGGTCCAAATCTGAGGGCGAAGGCGGCAAGCGGTGGCGCAAGGAGTATCAATACGACGATGCTGAGCGTGCCGGCGATGAAAGAGGCGAAGGCCGAGATCGCGAGTGCTACCCCGGCCCGACCTTGGCGCGCCATTTGATAGCCATCCAAGCAGGTGACCACGGAGGCTGCCTCTCCGGGAATGTTTAACAAGATCGAAGTCGTCGAGCCGCCGTACATCGCGCCGTAGAAAATTCCGGCAAGCAAGATGACTGCGGAGGTAGGGGGAATGGCGTAGGTGACCGGTAGCAGAAGAGCAATGGTTGCCGGCGGTCCAAGACCGGGCAGAACGCCGATGGCAGTACCGATGAATGATCCGAGAAAGCAGTAGAGAAGATTAATCGGTGTTAGCGCGACGGCAAAGCCGGCGGCGAGATTACTTAGGATCTCCATGCTTTCGCCGTTACCAGTGTCCTCTTCGCGCCCTTGCGTGATTACGATGAATGTTCAAGCCGTTCAAGCTGTTCAATCCTTCGACAAGCTCAGGATGAGCGGAAAAATAGGCCGCCCATGGTGAGCCCGTCGAACGGTTTGAACGATAACAACATTTAGAGCGGCCCGCGCGGCAACGGGACGCTCAGCCAGATTCCAAATACCACGTACGAACCGAGAGCTGTAAGCAAAGCCATGCTGAGGGCGACCGGCCAGCGTTGAGCATCAGTCACGCGCAGCATGAACA
>DASQUN010000012.1:0-4365 GCA_035641275.1 Candidatus Udaeobacter sp.
ACCGAGCGGCGCCGGTGGCCCGTCCAGCGCCGTATTTACCGTTATTCTCACAGAGAAACAGCACGGGCAGCTTCAAGAGCGAAGCAAGGTTAAACGCCTCAGGTGCCGCGCCTTCTTCCAAAGCGCCGTCGCCGAAGAGGCAGACCGTCACCCGGCCGTTCTTCAGCGCCTTTGAAGCATAGGCGGTGCCGGTCGCGAGCGGAATAATACCGGCAACGACAGCGGACGTATGAAGAAAACCCAAAGATGGGACGACGGTGTGAAATGATCCGCCTTTGCCTTTATTGTAGCCACCGCTCTTTCCCAGGATCTCTGCGCATAATCTTTTCGGCTCGGCGCCGCGGGCGAGGAGATGACCGTGGTTCCTGTGGGTGGTGAAAAGGTAATCGTCGGCGCCGAGACAAGCGAGAGCGGGAACGCCCGTGGCCTCTTGGCCGATGTAAAGGTGGTAATGTCCGCCGAAAACTCCCTTGTCGTGAAGTGGCACAAGGCTTTCTTCGAAGTGGCGGATGATCAACATCCGGCGGCAAAAGTCCAGCAGCGTCTCGCGTGAGACTTTGGGCAACATGATGCTTTTGACTTATTCAAAACCGCAGCCTTTGTCAACGTTGGTTTTACTTGTAAGTCCGTATCTCAATTGTCTCACTTTTCCCAATCTCGGTCTTACTTTTCCCTCCTTCTGCTTGCCTCGTTCAGTAGCGAGTCTTACGGCAGCGGCCGATAAGCTTCTGTCTTGATGGCCGCCCCGCTAGCCCCATGGGGTGATGAGTCTGATCGTTGGGGCCTTAGCTCAATCTTTCTACTCCTACGTCCGCTGCCTTCAGCTTCACTCCCTCGGAGGCAAGTGGGCGGCAGAGTAAAACCGGTAATTCCAGGACAATTGAGTTACAGAATTCTCGGACAAACCAAGATACGGGATCACATTCACTACATTGACAGCCTTGATCGTCGGGACTATATGCCAGGGGAAAGGAGACCTCTCAAGGAGGCATTATGATTCGCCGCCGATTGAGCTTAGCTTTACTGCTTTTCGCAGTCCCCGTTTTGTCATCGACGACTTTCGCGCAGAGTAAAGGACTGAAAAAGATCCACGTCGGTGTTCCCGCCGTGAGCATGGGCAACATCATTATTTTCTTTTCTAAAGAAGCAAAGATTTATGAGAAGCATGGTCTCGACGCCGAAGCCGTCGTGATGTCCGGCTCAGGTATCGCTTCCAGGGCTCTGATCGCCGGGAGCGTGATCATTTCACCTATTACCACACCGGCGGTGATGAGCGCGGTGCTCGCGGGTTCGGACATGGTGATATTGGCGCATACCATGCCGGGGGTCATTCAATCCCTGATGGTGCGGCCGGAAATAAAGCGTGCTGAGGATCTCAAAGGGAAAACGATTGGCGTGACGACTTTCGGCTCCCTCGGCGATTTTCTCGTGCGCCATCTGGCTCGGCAAAAGGGTCTCAATCCGGATAAGGACTTTGCGCTCCGTCAAATTGGCGCCGATCCCGAGCGGCTGATTGCTCTGCGGCAGGGGAGCATCCAGGCGGCGACTCTCTCTCATCCATCATTCATCCTGGCGCAACGGGCCGGGTTTCATGTCCTCTGGGATTTCTTCCGAGACGTCGAGTATCCCTGGAGCGAGATTGCGACCACTCGGACTCTGATCAAAAAAGACCGCGACTTGGTGATGCGCTATATGCGCGCGCATCTGGAAGGAATCGCTCGATTCAAGCAAGAGCCCGATCTGGCTAAAAGCGTAATCAAAAAAATGCTCCGCCTGGACGACGAGTCGCTGGCGCAGGACTCCTGGGAGCTTTTCGCCAAACATCGTCTCGCCGCGCCGTATCCGAACATCAAAGGCATGAAAACGAGCTATGAATACGTCTCGCAAACGCGGCCCGACGTGTGGAAGCACAAGCCGGAAGAGTTTGTCGACTCAAGCTTCGTCGAGGAGTTAGATAAGAGCGGGTTTATTAAGAAGTTATACGAAAAGTAAGCTAAATCAGCCTAGGCTGCACCTGTCACTAATACCGCGGCGCCCTGGATCTTGCCGGAGCGGAGTCGATGCAAAGCTTCATTGGCGTCTTCCAATGAAAAAGTTTGCACTTCGCTACGCACGGGAACCTTTGGCGCGAGAGACAGAAATTCTTCGCCGTCGCGCCGCGTGAGATTGGCCACCGAACAAATCGAGCGTTCCTCCCACAATATCGAATAGGGAAAAGAAGGAATGTCGCTCATGTGGATACCGCCGCAGACCACGATTCCTCCTTTGCCGACGGCGCGCAGGGCCTGGGGAACAAGGTCACCCACCGGAGCGAAGATAATTGCGGCATCAAGCTTGACCGGCGGCAGTTCGTTTGAGCCGCCGGCCCAAACCGCGCCGAGTTCCAAGGCGAATTTCGCGGCCGCTTTGTCCCCCGCTCGCGTGAAGGCATAGACTTCGCGATTCTGGTAACGCGCCACTTGAGTAATAATGTGCGCGGCGGCCCCGAATCCGTAGATGCCGAGCCGCTTGCCCTCGCCCGTCTTGACCAGACTTCGGTAGCCAATCAAACCGGCGCAAAGCAGGGGCGCCGCCTCCGTGTCGCTGTAAGAATCCGGAACTGAAAAACAGCAGCGTTGGTCAGCCACCGTGTAATCGGCGTAACCGCCGTCCAACGTGTACCCGGTAAACCGCGCCTGATCGCAGAGATTTTCTTGCGCTGCAAGGCAGTACGAGCAAACGCCGCAGCTCCAGCCAAGCCATGGGATGCCAACTCGATCGCCGATCCCGAAGCGCTGCGCTCCTTCGCCCATCGCCTCAATGGTACCGACAATTTCATGCCCCGGGATCAGCGGCAGTTTGGGTTTTGGAAGCTCACCGTCGACCACGTGGAGATCGGTCCGGCAGACCGCGCAGGCATGAACGCGAATCAAAAGCTGGCCGGCTGCGGGTACAGGGATCGGCAGCTCCGCTTTACGCAACGGCTGTCCAACTCTTTCGAATAGCATTGCGCGCATCGCCTAGCGTGGCTTACTCTTATCGAGGATTTCTCTCAAAAAGCAATCCGGAGGAATATTCATTATCATTTGCGATCACCCTTGACGATGAAAGCTGGACCGAGGGCGAGTCATGGAGAGCGCGGGCACGAACGTGAGGTGGCGTTCAGGTCGGGGCTCTTGGAATAGCCACCCTTGGAGAGGTGTGCGGCCTACAAGCCACAGGCCCATTGACCGCGCTCGGAAGGGCTCGGGGAAGGGCTCGGGCCGCGGTTGAATAGATGTCAGGTGTCCGCATATAACGAACTAACTCATTAATAATTGAAGTTATATGGGTGCAATTCAAGCTGGTGTAGCCGGCTTGAGGGAGGTTCTCGCGATGATTCGTAAACTCGCTTCAGGTGAGTACAGGCTGTATTCGAGGAAGAAGGATCCAAAAACCGGCAAGCGCCGAAATCTCGGGACTTTTAAGACGCGCGCGGCCGCCCAAAAACATGAACGGGCGGTGCAATATTTCAAACGCGGCGGCTAGGGTCAACCGCGCGGTGTTGCGCAAGCGCTGCAGTGAACAAGGGGTAAGAGCAGAGCCGCGGAACATCGCCGTCTGCCCGCTGGTCAGAGGCTGGAGCGTCGATCGCGCTAATCCAAATCGATATCTTTCAGCGGCTTGGTGATCGGCTCTTCTTTCGCCTTTTTAAGCAGCTCCTGGAATTTCGCCTCCAGCAGCTTCGATTTGTTTTTCTCTGCTTCGGCAATGTGCTGATATTTATCGTCACGCCGATTGGCTTCTTCCTGTAAATGCTTGACCGCATCCTTCAATTGCACGACCGCTTGCGGCCGAGCGGGTACTTTGTGCGCTAACACCGCCGGAAGCACCGGGTCGATCGTCAGTAGTGCATCGCAACAGGGACAGGCGACTTGGATGGTCGTCGATTCTTTGTCAGACATCATAGACTCCTTAAGCCAACAGTTTGCACTTCTTGGACGGCGTGAAACCGCGGGATGAATTCAAGATCGTTCAATCCGTTTTAATCCGTTCAACATAGATCTTTTACTGACCGTCCCAGTCTAACCTCTCAATTCAATCTGTTCTCCGTCCGGTCCGCCGAAAACGACTCGACGCCAACCGTTTTCTCTAGGCTCGCGTGCGGCTGTGTCGTGAGGCGGCCGAACCAGCTGCACGCCTTGCTGCTGGAGGTTCTCAACCGTTTTCTCGAAGTTGTCCGTTTCCAGGCAGAAGTGAAAGCCGGCCATTGCGCCGTCGGATTTGTGAGTCAGTTCCAACACGCTATCGCCGAGTTTGAGATAAGCGATCTGCAATCCGCCGCTCGCCGCGTGTTGAAAGTACTTTTTGAAGCCGAAGTGCTTTTCATAAAAAGCGACGGAGCGA
>DASQUN010000013.1:0-2835 GCA_035641275.1 Candidatus Udaeobacter sp.
CTGACCAAGATCGCCAAGGCAGTGATCAATCAGCCGCCAGAGGTGGTCGAGGGAATCAAAAAGATTCTGGCGCAGTGAACAAAAGAATCTTTGCGAGCTTGGCGTCTTGGCGCGATAAACTTTGTTGAAGTGGTTCTGTTGAATCTACGACCTCAAACCCAAAACTGATCGCGCAACTACGGCCTTCCTGAGACGCCATAACTACTCATGACGCTCCTCCTGCGCCGATCCGAAGTTGCCGATCTACTCGACCTGCGCCAAGCGATGCGCGTGCTCGACCAAACTTTCCGAGAGCAGGCGGAGGGAAAGGTCAAGCAAGTGCCGCCGCTCCGTTTTATGAACCGCGGGATGCGCATGGTTGTGGGCGGGCTGGAGGCGCAGAATAAAAACGGTCTTCGCGTGAGCGTCACGGGCGGCGAGAGTATCGCGCTCTTGTTCGAGATCAGTTCCGGTGATCTATTGGCGGTGATGGGCTATCCTTTCAGCAATCTCCGCATCAGCGCGACCGTGGCACTCGCGGTCGAACAGTTGGCCCATCCCAAGGCAAAGTCAGTTGCACTCATCGGAACCGGACGACTCGCCATGTCTATTCTCGAGCCGGCGGTGACCGTTCGTCCCGTCGAGCAAGTCATGGTCTACAGCAGAAATTCGGAAAATCGCGAATCCTTTGCGCGAAAGGCAAGTGAAAGAATTGAAATTCCCGTGACGGCCGTTCAGTCGTCACAGAAAGCGATCGAACAAGCCGAACTCGTACTCGTCAGCACCAACTCGCCGGGGGCGGCGCTGTGGGGAACATGGCTGCGGCCCGGTCTTTCTATCTTTGGCATAGGGAGACCCAATGAGTTCGACGATGAAACATATCTGCGAGCGACTATGATTTGCGTTACCAGCAAGACTCATGAACTCGGTTACTACGACACGAAGTTGGATCAGCCGCTTATCAGGCTGTCGCAGCAAGGCCGGATTGCCTGGGATGAAGTCGTAGAGCTCGGTGACATTCTCAGTAGTAAAGCGACCGTGCCCAATCGGGCGACGAGTGTGATCGTGTTCCGGGATTCCCAGGGAGGATATGGCGACGTGGCCCTGGCGGCTTGGGTATTCGAGGAAGCGAAGCGAAGAGAGATGGGACGGGAGATCAGTGCTGAGTAAGGACTGACATGAAGAAAAATAAAAGTCGCCGCACAATGAGGTTGCGTTCCGTTGTTTGGCTTATCGCTCTGGTGATTTATGCGGGTTGGCCTGGCGAACTGGAGACGTTGTTTGCCGCTGACGCTTCTCGTTCAGCGCAGGCACGCTGGGAAGATATCGTCAAAGCAGCAGAAAAAGAAGGAGAGGTCACGGTCTATGCGACGAATTCGGTGGGCGATCTGCAAGTGATTTGGGAGGCGTTCAAAAAGAAATTTCCCAAAATCAAACTGAACTCCACGGGCATCAGCACCACGAGCGAAATCGTCACCAAAATAATGGCTGAGCGGCGCGCGGGTCAATTTTTAGTCGACGTCATGCTGGGCGCGCCCGGGGCGACGTACAATAGTTTTTACCGCGGCAAGACGCTCGATTCCTTCCCGCCCGCGCTGATTCTGCCCGAAGTCACCGACCTCTCCAAATGGTGGAAGGGCAAGCACCGCTACGTCGATCCCGAGGGGCAATACGTCTTCGTTTACCAAAGCACGCTCTACGGACCGCCGTTTTACACCAACACCAAGCTGGTCAATTTGGATTCGCTCCGCTCGGTGTGGGATCTTCTCGATCCGAAATGGAAGGGAAAGACGATCGCTCTCTGGCCACGTGCCAACTACGTTTCGACGGCGCTGCTTTTTATGTACCATCATCCGCAAGTCGGACCAAAATTTCTCGAACGGCTTTACGGCGGCGAGATGGATCTCACTTATTTCAGCGATTTTCGGCAGGGGACCGATTGGCTGGCATCGGGTAAATATCAGATCTGCGTTCTCTGCCGGCTCCGGCGCGCGATGGAACAGGGACTTCCGGTTGCCGAAGTGAATCCCTATCAATTTAAAGAGGCTCCAGGGATCGGCTCGAATAACGGCGCGATCGTCTTGATGAACAATCATCCTCATCCCAACGCCGCGAAAGTTTTCATCAACTGGTATTTGTCACGTGAAGGTCAGATCGCTTTTCGACAAGCGAACAACACACAGGAAGACGAGACGACAACTTCAATGCGTGAGGACTTACCGACGAGTGTCGTGCCGGAAGCGGCGCGGCGGCGTAAGGATGTGGACTATATAGAGATCAGCCGGCATGATTGGATGGAGTGGAAACCGGTCGGCGATCTCATCGCCACGGCGCGGCACAAGTCGGGTAAGTGACGCTAGCCAGCTTTGGCTACGTCATCCTGAGCAACGCGAAGAATCTCTACGGCGAGTCATTCAATTTTGAATTTTGGATTGCCGATTTTCGATTAGGGGAATAAGCATGAGCCAGGATTTTTCCGATCCGACAATATTGAGGGTATCGACATGACTCTAACGGACAAGCCGACCATTGAGCGCATCGATCACGGCGTGGTACCGAGTAACGATCTGGGCAGGGCGCACCGTTTCTGGGCGGGTTTCATGCGCGGTGAGATCGATCATCTTACCAATTTGAATCTCCGCGGTCTCAATCGCGAAGTGCCGCAGATTATCTTCTACACTCTTGCCAACCATCGCGGTTGGGGCGTTGCGCTGCAGGATTTTCCAATCTCGCCGAATCCGGCCCGACCTCTGGAAGGCGTGGTTTACGGCTTTGAAGTCGCTGCAGAGAATTTGGCCGAGCTCGCGCGGGCGGCCGAAGAGCGCAAGCTTAAGTGGCACGGGCCCGTCGAATACG
>DASQUN010000014.1:0-4039 GCA_035641275.1 Candidatus Udaeobacter sp.
TGAGTAACACGGACGAGGCACTTTCATGAAAGCATTCGTTTCTCCTCAGTGTGTGCGCTTGTTTTTCTTCAGAACGTTCGAAGGAGGACACCTATGCCTGATCAATTTGAGATTGAGACCTACAACTATAGCGAGTTTGTCGGTTCAGACTTCTTGCCGTTTCGGACGCATTTGCCGGTGGGCTCCTCGGCGCCCGACTTCCAGCCGATCCTGTTGGAGACAGGGCAGCCAGTTCGACTGAGCGATTACTGGAAAAAGAGCGATCTCCTGATCGAGTTTGGGTCGTTGACCTGACCTTACTGCGCGCTGGCGGCGCCAGCGCTCGAGCCGATTGCGAGGGAATATGCCGGCAAAGGCTTTGTTTTCATTTTCTTTTACACCCGCGAGGCCCATCCGGGTGAGAATTTTCCTGCTCATCGGAGCATGGAGCAAAAGCTTTCCCATGCCCGGGCCTTTAAAGAGCAGTTCCAGATTGAGCGCCCGATCCTCGTAGATGATCTGATAGGCACAGGACACAAGCTTTACGGGATGCTGCCGAACATGACCTACCTTATCGGGCGTGGTGGAAGGGTCCTGTTTCGTGCGGATTGGACCGACCCACCGACAATCGAATGGGCAGTTCAATATATTCAAAGCGCTCGTGCGCGCCGGCGCGAGGGGATGCATCTGGCACCGTTTTATGCCGAGATCGTCGGCTATCGGTGGAGCAATCCGGCCAAAGTAAGGGAGGGGTTAGAGCGGGCTGGGCAGAAGGCAGTAGATGATTTTGAGCGCGCCATGCAACGGAGGCAAAAGCAGGGGCCGCGGCCCGGCCGCATCGAGCTGAGCGAATGAACTCTGTTCAACGAGGTGCGCCCGAAGATCCTACGTAGAGGTTCTTTCGATAATGAAGCTTACTAATGCCTCTAGTTGCTTACCCTTTCGAGAACATTGCGATGCCTTGCCGTGCGCCCATGCCAAAACTGATTCCGCGGCGTGATCGGTGAGAACGAGCGTCTTGTTCCCAGACTTTGGAGCTGTTTGAATGAGAGAGTTTGGCCATCCAAACTTCCACTAAAGATACGCCTGTCGTACTTCGGCATCGAACACTACGAGAACCGGAACAGCTTGAAAGGTATCGTTGATTGCCGGCTGCCGGTCCAACGCTAATCACGAATCGAGAGCGCTCAAGTGCGGTGCGCTAGTCCCCTCCTGTTCAAATATTTAACCAATTCTCGCGGTGTTGGTTCGCATTCGTGATGCACGTTACTGTTCGTGTGGCGGCCTCAGTAAAAAAATCAAAAATTTCTGGAACTTTTACCCGTTTGAATTTGTTTTTGTATTGAGCCCTCACGGAAGAAGAGAAACCTATGCGGCGCAGAGGAACATCGAATCGAGTCGTTTTGAAGGCTCACCAACGCGTTCGGTGTTCCAGCACTATTAGACCACAACGCAGAAGCGTTCGAACTTTACGACACCTGGTCGCTTCCGACGACGTTTTTGATTGATAAGCGTGGTTATCTCGTGGGTAAAGCCGTTGGTTATCGAGAATGGAATAGCGACCAAACCAAGGCCTTTTTCACTCAGTTGCTCAAGGAGTCTGCCTGGACCAATTATCTGCTACAGACGAGCTCAGTGAGAATCGGAGCTGGACGCGTCATGGACGGAAACAAGTGTTTTAAGGCGGGGATATGGGGTTCAATTATCGCAGCTATCTGTTGTTTCACGCCGGTCCTGGTCACTGGGCTTGGGTTAATTGGACTGGCGGCATTCACACCATATCTGGACTACGTCTTATTCCCCTTGCTGGGACTGTTTTTGATCTTGGCGTATTACGGGTGGTCAAAAACCAGAAAGGGAAATCAAGGCTAATAGTTGAAAGGAGGTCCAATGGAAAGAAACATCATAGTTTACTCGTCCACAGGGTGAGCGTCTTGCCATTCGGCGAAAGAGTTTCTTTCGCATCACAAGATCCCGTTTACGGATCGAAATGTAGCTGAGGACCCCAGTGCCATGGAAGAACTGGTCCAGAAAATCGGCCGGCGAGCGACCCCTGTCATTATAGTGGATGGTGAAGTCATCGTGGGGTTTGACCGGGGAAAACTAGAGCGGACATTGGGTCTATGAGGTAATGGAATGAGCAGCCTTCTCTGTCCTGGATGTGGTGTAAGGGTATCTCTCAACGGTCTACGACTCGGTGACAGGATTGATTGTTCCAACTGCGCGAACCTGACTTTGAGACTTAAGGAGAAAGATGGGAAATATTTCCTCGCAGAAATTCCCAAGGTGAGCTGTCCCACGTGTGATCGGGTTATGGAGGTGCCTAATGGCTTCCAAGTTGGGGACAGCATCAAATGCTGCGGCGAGAAATACGTGCTGACCTACGAATTTGGCGCTTATGCTCTGATCACCCAAGGCGACTCTTAGGAAGACTCACGCAAACATCCGTTAGATCAATACAAACGGGCATCATATTATGAACAATTTTGACGTTATAGCTATCGGGACTGGATCTGCTGCGTCTACGGTTGCTTCCCGATGCCGCTCGGCGGGATGGGAGGTCGCAATCATTGATTCACGGCCCTTTGGTGGGACCTGCGCGCTGCGGGGATGCGATCCGAAAAAAGTTCTGGTTGGAGCCGCGGAAGTCATTGACTGGAATCGCCGGATGGCGGGCAAGGGAATCAAAGAAAAAGGCGTGAAAATCGACTGGCCCGCGTTAATGCGCTTTAAGAATACTTTCGTTGCGCCGGTCCCCAAGCACAGAGAAGAAAGCTTTGCCAAAGCGGGCATCGCCACGTTCCACGGGCGGGCGCGCTTTGTAGATAGAACTGCCGTGCGGGTAGGCGATCAGACCCTTGAAGCAAAGCATGTCGTTATTGCCTCCGGCGCTTGTCCCGCCAGGCTCGGCATTCCAGGCGAAGAGTTTCTCGCCACGAGCGAACAGTTTCTGGATTTAAAAAAACTACCGCCGCGGATTATTTTCGTCGGCGGTGGCTATATCTCATTCGAGTTTGCTCACGTTGCTGCACGGGCTGGCGCTGAGGTTCGGATTCTTCATAGAAGCCCCAGACCTCTTGCAGGTTTTGATCCTGATTTGGTGAATCAGTTGGTCAAGGCAACAGAAACGATCGGAGTTGAAGTGCATTTAGAATCGCCGGTCGAAGCGATCGAAAAATCCTCTAAAAAGTTCGTTGTGCATACCTCGAGCAAGAGTGAAAAAAAATCCTTGCAAGCGGACTTAGTCGTTCATGGAGCTGGCCGGGTGCCGGAAATCGATGATCTCGATTTGGAAAAGGCAGGCATAGCGCACACCAAAAAGGGCGTGACGGTCAACGAGTATCTGCAGAGCGTGTCCAACCCGGCGGCATACGCCGCGGGTGACGCCGCTACGACCAAGGGCCTGCCATTGACGCCCGTAGCCAGCATGGAGGGCCGTGTCGTCGCTGCCAACCTTTTGGATGGAAATGACCATAAACCAAACTACGCAGGAATCCCGACAGTGGTTTTCACGATCCCACCGTTAGCTTCCGTCGGTTTGCAAGAAGTTTCCACCAAAGAAGGAAAATTGCGAGTCAAGGTTAACCACGGAGATACGTCGGGCTGGTACTCATCGCGCAGGATCGGCATGAATTACTCCGGTTACAAAGTTCTGGTCGAGGAAGGGAGCAACCGTATTGTAGGGGCCCATCTGTTGGGTCCTCATGTGGAGGAAACAATAAACCTCTTCGCTTTAGCCATACGCTTCGGCCTCACGACCGATCAATTAAAAGAAATGCGTTACAGTTACCCGAGCCACTCAGACGACATCAGCTATATGGTTTAGCAAAACATTTGGCCCTAGTCGCACGCGTTTTGAAAAGGCACAGATCCTAGAGAGACTTTTACCTCTTAGCTTTAACTTGTTCGATTAACGGGCATATGGCGTTGCGCCGGCTTTGCCGAGACGTGCGGCGCAACAACAGCTGAAACTGCTTACGCAGTAGCTTAAGCGCCCGAATCTTGAGATCAAGATCGGAAAGATGCTGGCAGGCGAGATTTATAACTTCCCGACATGAGC
>DASQUN010000015.1:0-9803 GCA_035641275.1 Candidatus Udaeobacter sp.
AACGCCCGGTAGAGCTCCGCGGCGCCCTTCTCAGCCGTCCAGTTGAATTTAAACTCAGGAAAGGTTCGGGCGAATTTGCCGAAATCCGCTTTGTAGGTGCGCTGATCCGCAGCGCTTCGGGCTCTGATCTCAAGCTTGCAACCCGGAACAGTTCTCGCGGTAATCTCAGCTAACTCGCGAATCTGATGATTTAACTCGTTTGCGCCGGTATTGATGGCTTGATTGTGGACTTTCTCTATTGGAGCTTCCAAAATCGCCTTAAAAGCGCGCGCCACGTCCTGAACATGAACGACCGGGCGCCAGGGTTTCCCGTCGCTGTGGACGATCACTTTGCCGGTCGTCACCGCTGTGGCGACCAAATCGTTCAAGACCGTGTCGAAACGCATCCGCGGTGAAAGACCATAAATAGTTCCATTGCGCAAAAAAGTAGGAGAAAAGCCGTCACCGGCAAGGGCTGAGATCACCCGTTCCGCCAAGACTTTGGAACGCGCGTATTCTGTTCTGGGGTCAAGCGGAGACTCTTCAGTGACCACATTCGCCTCGGACATTCCGTACATGATGCAAGAAGACGAAAAAAGGAAACGTTCAACGCCCGCGGCCTTCGCATATTCCGCCAGACGGACGCTTCCCTCATAGTTGATCTCCCGCGTCCAACCCACATCCAAGTTACCGATCGGGTCGTTGCTGAGGGCCGCCAGGTGAATCACGGCATAGAAGCCGCGCAAATCCTTCTCGTCGATAGCGCGAATATCTTTGCAAACAGACGTTACGCTGACGGCGTCGGGTACCAGCGTGCATTCACTAAAGTATCCCGTGTCCAAGCCGACGACTTCGTAACCTGCCTGCATGAGCACAGGCGCCAAGACCGATCCGATGTAACCGTTATGCCCGGTGATCAAGACTCTTTTTTGCATGACGTTAATCCCCTTCCACTAATTGATCTTTAAGCAGCTGCTGTACCCACTCAATGAGGGGTTTCTCTTCGGAAACTTGGACAAAGAGGCAACCCGCCCGGTCCGCGGCTTCCGCATCGCGCTCGTCGTCGCCGGCAAAGACGGTGCGGCTCAAATCCAAATTCAATTCCCGCTGAGCTTGGAAAAGCAGCCCGGGTTTGGGCTTGCGGCATTCACAGCCCTCGTCCCAGTTGTGCGGGCAGTAATAGATCGCCTCAATCTCACCGCCGGCCTCGGCCGCTTCTGCTCTCATTCTCTCATGAATTTGGCGCAGGGCCTCTTCGGTCATCTCCCCGCGGCCGATGCCTGCCTGGTTTGAGACAACAATCGCCCGGTAGCCTGCTTCCTTGAGCAGTCGTAGGGCTTCTTTCGTTCCAGGGAGCCATTCGAACTCGCTCCAGTTTCGAACATATCGGGCTTTCGGCGGTCGCTTGTTCAGCACCCCATCACGGTCAAGAATCACAGTCGGTGCGCGCGTAAAGAAAGCCTCGGTTAAAGGTAGTCTGTGTAGTGCGCCGACGCTGTAATAGCGATGATCGGTCACGTGGGCCAGCAGCTGGCGACGCTGCGCAAGCCCGGCATATAACGCCTCCTCCACAGACACATTGGCTTCAGGCAAGAGCTTGACGACCGATTTTTTGATAAAAGCGTAACTGATTTCCACGCCCTGGAGCCCCGGAGTCGCGCAGGTCTTGTCATAGACTTCCACGTAGCCATCTGCGCCAACGCGTACGCTATTTCGGGTATAATCATCTCTGTTCGTATATACGGTAATCATCGCCGGCGCGCCGGAAGCGACAAATCGCGGCCACATTTTGTCAATTTGCATCGGCCAGTAGTTGTCGCAGTACAGTAAGCAAAAATACGGATCCAGTAGGAACTCGGCGAGCTTGAGCCGGCGTGCGGTTTCATCTTCAGTCGCCGAAATGGAATATTCTATTTTGAGGCCCCACCGGCTTCCGGTGCCGCAATATTCTTGGACAACTTCCGGCAGGTATCCGAGCAACAGCAGGATTTTTTTGAATCCTTGGTCACGGAGTTGTTCAATTTGATACGCCAGAAATGGCTTGCCGAGAATCTCAACCATCGGCTTGGGTCGAGTGTCCGTCAGCGGCTTCAACCGGGTGCCGCGGCCGCCAGCCAAAATCACCGCTTGCGTAGGACGTTTCAGAGAAGGCGATAGATCGGACGGCATAGAAACGTGCTTTCGCATGCTCGAGCAGGTGAACCGAACAAAATTTTAAGCAGAAGTAGAACTAAATTAGGACGGAAAATCTGCGGCCATCCCCACGATGAGGAGAAAGACAGAGTTTTGGAGAAACGTTTGCGCGCTGGCAACGGCCACGGAAGTCTCGCGCAAAGCTCGCTCGAGGGCGAAAAAAACTTTCATTCACACTCGGCACCGATGATGAGTTCGTAATTGGCCTGTGGATTAAGGCCACCTTTGGTTTTATAAGCCTGATTTTTCTCGCCCGTTGTCTCCATTGCCGGGCCGGCACAAGACAGTCGGTTTAGCATACCGCTTTCACGAATTCGCTCGATGGGACGGTCCGAATAACCAGATGGATTGGGCACGATGACCTGCCCAGAGCTTTCACGGCAACGTGCCCAATTTTCGCGCCTCGCCCGACCGAATAGATTCCATGATCGTCTCGGCTAGCTGTGCGGTTTTCAATCCTTCATAACCCGACACATCCGGCGTCCTTCGCTCTCTCACACACTGCACAAAATGTTGTAGTTGTTTTCTGTATCCATCTTCATCTGCGCCCCAGACGCTTGTCCAGGGATATTTCTCCACCCGATCTTCCGGCTCCGAGTAAGTGCAGATCGAAAGGCGATCCGAAAGGTCGGCATCCGGAAACTGGATGAAACCAGCGGGTCCCATGACATCGATTTCTGTTCGGTGACTTCGACAGCCGATATTATCCCAGCCGAAATTCTTAAGAGCATAAGAGTCACTGAGCAAGGCTTTATCACCGGAAGAAAAGCTCATTGAGACAGCGTAGGTATCAAGGGCCGAAGTCTTGTTCGGTTTGTAACGACCCCCAATACCGAAAACAACGTCAGGCTCACCAAAGACATAGCGGAGAAAATCGATCCCGTGCGAGACTTCCCAAAGAGGACCGCCTCCTAACTCCTGGTCGTGGATCCACATCTGATCGCCACCGGCTCTGAGACTGATGATTTCCCGAAAAAAAACCGGACGCCCAATTTTGTTACTTCGGATGGCCTCGGCGATCCTTCCCCGTTCGCTGCAAAACCGTAGCATGTAGCCTACCTGAAAAATCACTCCCGCCTTCTCCGCCGCCTCCAGCATCTCCAAACAACGCGCCGACGTCGTCGCCATGGGTTTTTCACAGAAGATATGTTTGCCTTGTCGAGCCGTTTCTAGCGCGATTTTAGGGTGGAACGCAGGCGGAGTGCAAATCAGTACCGCGTCCAGATCCTTTCGAGTGAGCAGTTTCCTGTAATCTGTACAGGTATAGGAGATATCAAAATTTTGCTCGGCCCAGGCAAGGCGGCCCTCATCAACATCGGAGACCGCAATGATCTTAATGTCTTCAATTCCTGGATTCGGCTTCCGACGGTTATCCGGTTTATCTTGGCCTAGGAGGTTTCGAACAAACTGCCTGCCTCCTCTCAGGAGACCCGACTTTTCTGAAGTTGGCTGGATTTCCTGTTGCCCTCGATCACCTTGAATAACCTGCATGTGATGTTGACCGCTTTCGCCGAGGCCGATGATGCCGACGCCAATTGGATTGTTCATTCTGGTCGCCTTCAAGAGCGCAGCCGGTTTCCGCGCTGCGTTCTTCTTGATCAATGCGAATGGCTCGAACTAGTTTCCTGCCGCACGGGCCAAATCGACGGACTATTTGTCACTAAACAGACCTTCACAGCACCTTACTCCAGACCTTTCAGGCGCCTTGGCTCTTACTCGTTGAAGCTAACGCCCGGACGCTCGAGGAATCGATCAGCTGGCGTCTGTGCCAGTTGACGGTCCTTTTTAGGCCTTCTTCTAATGAGGTTCTGGGTTTCCAGCCCAGTTTTGCGTAAGCATCAGTGACATTAGCCACGCGGACCGGCTCGTGAGGCCTGTCTGGTAGGGCGTGAAACAACGGCTCAACTTTGGCGTCCAACAGCTCAATCAGATGACCGACAACTGTACGAATGGGAACGAGCACGCCGGAACCGAGGTCAATGGTCTGGCCTTCTATCTCAGGCGCGCTGGCGGCGGCGAGGAATCCATCGATCACGTCATCCACATAAATCCAATCGATCTCTTGCCGCCCGCTGGCCAATTTTGGCGTCTCGCCTTTCAGCAGCGAAAGAACGACGTATGGAATAACCTTGCGTTCGTCTTGACCGGGTCCGTAGGTCATGAAAGGGCGAACCATAACCACAGGAACATCGTAGAGACCGTGAAACATGCGCGCATAGGCGCCGCTTGCCCATTTGGCCGCAGCGTACGGCGACCCCGGTGTGATTTCGGAATGTCCCGACTGAGGTTCGGTCAATGAAGCCGCCAATACGATCCGACGGCTGCGGCTTTCCGCGGCGGCCATTAAGATGTTGACTGTGCTGACGAGAAGGCTATGGAATGTCGGCAGCACGAGATCCCGATCAGGACTGGCTGTCGCCAAGCCCGACAGGTGAAAGACGACTTCGGGTTTCACCTCGTGAAATAATTCACGAACAGTCGCTATTTCTGCCATATCTCCTTGCCACCACCGCGGGCCATTGACTTCTGCGTTTCGCTGACTGCGCGAAACCGCATCTACGTCGGCGCCATTTTCACACAAACGGGAGGTCAAGTGAGCGCCGAGAAATCCACTTGCGCCGGTGACCAGTACTTTACAGCCAAATAATGAAGAGAAAATCATTGACAACGAAGGCCTAATTAAATTATGAATCGATTAACCCACCAAATCGATAGCAACTGGAGGTCACTTCATGAATAAAGTCGCGAACGCCTTTTCGCTCACGGGATTGTCGCTGGCCGCGCTTAGCACGTTTTCCCAGATTTCGGGCTACTTCAAGTCCAGCTGGGAACTGCTAGGAAGCTCTGCAGATGAAGCGCTATTGCTCTCAACAATCCTGCTTCTGCTGGCAGTGTTAGTCAAATTATCTGCAACTCCAACGACTCAAAAGTATTTCGCCCCCGATGTAAGACTTCTTTTCTGGATTGGTGCTATTTCGATCGTCAGCTTTTCAAGTTGCCTAGTCGCTCAAAAAGTAACGGTTACCTCAGAGCGGCAAATCGTAGAGGAGTTTCAAAAGCTTTACCACAAAAGCGTGGTATTCGATTCACACTATCTCGGGATACCATCCGTACAGTTTCCGGCAGACAACTGGGTATTGCAGGAGATCATTTCTGAGATAAGGCCCGACTTCGTAATTGAGACTGGGACCGGGAAGGGCGGAACGGCGTTGTTCTATGCAACAATCCTCGAACAACTAAAGGGCGGTAAAGTCATAACCGTTGATATCGACGACCACGACCCAAAGGTTCTACAATTCGACACGTGGAGAGAACGAGTCCAAGCCATAAAGGGAAGCTCCACATCGTCCGACATATTTAATCACATAAAAGCGCAAGTGAATGGTCGCAAGGTTTTGGTTACCCTCGACTCGGACCATACAAAGGAACACGTGCTAAAAGAGTTGCAATTGTATTCAACGCTCGTTTCGCTTGATAGCTATATAGTGGTGCAGGATACGCATTTGAATGGACATCCGGTCCCCTGGCCACGGCTAGAGAAAACTGGTGGGCCATGGGAAGCGGTCGAGGAGTTCTTGAAGACAAACAAGAATTTTGAGGTCGACCGGAGTCGGGAAAAGCATCTTGTAACACAAAATCCGCGCGGCTTTCTCAAAAGAGTAAAATAGCTTGTCTTATGATACTGATCGGTTATGCGTTGTGAAACTGTCGACCCGCACTTTTCAGTGAAGGCTAGTCAGTTAGCGTAGCGTTTGATGGCTTTGGTCAGACCTTCGGGCGTGCCGATATCTAAATAGGGCTCGTCGGAAACCGGCACCCCTTCAACCCTTAAACCATCGCGAATGGCCGCTTGAATCACATGACCGACGGAGAGCTCGGCATGGCTCGGCGCTACCGTTTTTTGCGCAGCGAGATAACTGTGCAGGAACTCTGTGAACCTAGGCGTCCAAACCGCAACATCCCAGCTGTATTGCAACCGAGTTTGGTGAGGTTGAATGACAAGATCTGTCACTCGGCCGTTTTTACCAAGCTCTACCACATCCATTTTTTCCGGCCGATCAGCGGGAAAAAGGCCCAAGACAATGTCCGCATCGCTGAGCGCCTGCTGCGAAAGCAATTGCCGGAAAGCATTATCACCTTCAAAAACAATATCGGGAAATCCGAAAGCGATGACCGAGTCTCGCACGAACGGATAGGCTTCATCCAAAGTATAGGGTGGGCCGGAGGTTGGCCCGACGATGAAATAGCCGAGATGCATGCCTAACAACGCCCCATCGCGCAAGTATGCAGGAATGTCCCATTTTCCTTCTCGTATGATGATGTACGCTTTAGTGATGTCAGCCAGCCGCATCTTTTCCAGCAAGTAATGACATGCCACTTTGGGTCGTTGCTCGCGCCCGTCAACGATCAGCCTGGATCCAATGGGATATAATTCCTTACTACAAGGTAGAGGCGCGATTCGGGTTGCCTGCCCGGCCGCCGGTAAGACACCAATAATTTGAAGAGCTTGCTTGTCTTGACTCACGGCTATCCGGCATTCACTGGTTCGACGTTTTGGAGCTTAGCTGGTTTATCCGGAAGACTTTGCGAATGACGGAGGCTGGAAGACCAGCTCCCCATCCTCCGAGGGCTCGTCATCGTAGAGAGCAATGACGTCATCGGGAAGACGAGAAAAATCGGTCCCGCGCATGAAATCTCGCAGCGAGGTTCCCGTTGCGGCAGAGTCGACATTGGGCGCGCCAACTCTGGCCATGACATCATCGAAATGGACAGTTCTGAAATCGATGCTGAACCGCGTTTTTCCCGAGGTGTTGGGCACGGCGGAGTGCAACTGCGCTCCTGAAAACAGAACGACTCCGCCTACCGGCAGGATCGGCCGGATCTGCACTTCAAGGTCGATGGGCTCTTCCGGCCGCGGCTGGTTCTGCAGATAGTCTTCCACGTTATCAGCGGCGGACTTGCGCGCGTATTTGTTCCATCGATAATGGTTGAACTGGCTTGACCCGTTGCGCACCGGCTCCTTCCAGTAGCGGGGATGAAACGCCAAAGCGCTGGTCACCCCGATCGGATAAACCGGCAACCACCAGTTCAACTGACAAAATGGCGCCGAGTACCACGTATCGCGATGCGGATGAATACCGTAGGTCAACCCTGATACCTGCTGGCCTCCATGCGTAACGGATTTTAACCGCGGCACATCGAAATAGGTTTTGGTCAAATCGCAGCCAAGCTCTTTGAGAATCCGCTGCAGCAACTCTTTAGACCGAGGATGATGGACAAACTTCGGTTTAAGTCGAGCCAGAATCGCCACGTATTCGTCGGCAGGCAGGTGGTGCTGCGCCTCTCTAGGATCTACCGAGCCGAATGCCTCCTGGATCAACTCCTGGGCAAATTCGCACAGAGCGTTTACGCTTGGCCGAGCCGAGAAGACGAATAGCCCACCATCATAGATGCATTGTCGCCTCGCCTGATCATCGACATCGGAATCAATGTAAATCGCATCCATTTTTCGCACTCCTTCGTCAGGTCCTCATATAACCTGTAAGGTTATTTCAGCCGCACAGGACGTATGAATCAAAACAGCGTGTAAATAAAAGGCGCGATGTTCGAGCTTTGACCAAAGACACTCAAGCTCGTCACCATCAACAACAACACGAACGCGGGAGTCAACCACCACCATTTGGTTTCCGCCAAGACGCCCTCGATCGACAACACAGTACCACTGAGACTTGGCCAGCCGGCGACGGGTCTGGGCGGCAACGTTCGCGCGCTAGTGCGCAATTTTTCTCTGTAGTAGGTCGTCCAAAGAACCAGCAACTGTGCCATGCCGATGTACATAAAATAGCCGACGACCATAAGCGTGACGAGAAGGTAATACTCATGAGGCAGGGTCGCGTAAGCGAACGCGTAAGACTGCGGCGCAATGGCAGCTCGCAGCATTTGGAAGGCTTGGCCCAGGTCGTTGGCGCGGAAGAAAATCCAACCTAATGAGACCAGCAAAAATGTGGTCCCCCACGATAGCAGCGCGCCTATAGGATGCGGCCAGGCAAAAGACACCCGGCGCCTCAGTCGTTGGCCCATACGGTGGCCGACGAGCAAAAGTCCATGATAAATACCCCACACGATGAATGTCAGCTTGGCTTCATGCCAGAAGCCAAAGAGCGCCATAGAGACCACAAGGGCGAGATACGGCCACCAGGTGTCGCGCCGGATCGTCGCAAGCGGCAAAAATACATAGTCGCGAATCCAGAAGGAAAGGGACATATGCCAGCGCGTCCAAAACACCGATGGTGTTAAAGATAAGAATGGACGGTTAAAGTTTTCTTCCAGACGAATTCCGGACAAACGGGCCGCGCCAATAACTATGTGTGAGTAGCCGGCGAAATCGAAAAGCAGTTGGAAACCGAATCCGATGGCGAGCGCCCAGACATCCAGACCGCTCCGCCCAGGCGCAATCCCATCAAATCCCGCGGTCACGCCGCCGTCAGGCGTCAAGCCAGAGCTCAGGAGCTGCGCTAATACGAACTTCATGAAAAGGCCCTGCACAATACGAACCACTCCTATGGAGAAATCTTCCCGAATAGAGCCGGTCAACTGCCGGAACTGCGGCAACATGTTGGGCAGGCGGCACACCGGGCCCGACAGCACGGTCGGCCAAAAGGCCATGTAAAGACAAAACTCGACCAGGGAAGGATCGAGTTCTTCCTCGCGGTAAAGATCGAACAGATAACTGAGGCCCTGAAAGGTCCAAAACGAGATTCCCAGCGGTATAATGATCTGCTGGAAAAAAGTCGCTTCGGTTAAAACAGGCGGCCATTCTTTGACGAGCGGGAGCAGATATTTGTATGTCGCCAATAGGAGAATATTGAGACCGACGCCGATCGAAAGCAATGCCGCGGTCGGTCGCCTGCGCAATATCGATCCCCAGAAGTAGTTCAGCAGAGAACTGGCGATCAGCACTAGCAAAGCGCGCTTTCCCGCCCAGTGGGCATACATAAAGTAGCTGGCACTCAAAAGAAGCCACTGCCGCGGTCTTGGCGCGGGAATAAATCTCGCGGCACAGGACACCAGAAGAATGCCGAAGAGAATGGTTAAAGCTTCAATTGTCATTGCAAGACATTTGGGTTGGTTATCGACGGCCTGAGCGTGCAGTGCGACTGAGGTTCAGTCCTCACACAGCTCGAACCGGTTGTAATTTATTTCCGCGGTTTTCCCACCCGTTGCGCGGTGGCCAGCATCAGAGCCACCGTGTTCATATCCTTGGGTTGAACCTTTCCGACGGGGATACGCGTACTGGTCACGTCTTCCAGTTTGGTGAGAACACCCACTAAGGCCAACGAGTCCATAAGTCCGGAAGAAACTAGCGGCGTCTCTTTGGTAATTTCTATACCGGGGCGACGGATCACTTCGCGCGCGATGTAATCGATCATCTGCTGACTTTGTTCGTGCCGTTTTAGTTCGTCCATCAGGCGCTGGAATACAATGAAAGGCTGACGGAGGCCCGCAGTTAGTTGAATCTGGAGCTATAGGCAATCAGAAATCAGCAGATCGCATTAATCTCGACTACCGCTCCAGGCTGTTCCTTGAGATCCAAAATCCACCGGCTCGCCACCACCACCCGCCCGCCATCT
>DASQUN010000016.1:0-2967 GCA_035641275.1 Candidatus Udaeobacter sp.
CTACCATTGGGTGGGGGGAACTATGCAGGTGGTTGGCAACATCGAGGCTTCGCTTTGGGACCGCTTAAAAGAATAAAGCCTGTTAGGTATTGAGGCGTTTTGGCGAGGCTTTGCTGCCTCACGCAGTGGGAAAGATGGAGAACCGCGAGTTACCGAAGGAGCAAAGGTATGTAGGGCGACCCGCGCTTGAACAACTATTCAAGACCGTGAGAAGTCGGCAGGCCTTGCGAGATAAGATCGATTTCCCAGGCCCTAAAGAGAGTCCAAAAATCGTTGTAACGGAGCGACGTGTTTGCGCGGTTACTGCGTTTGCCAGTTCGTTCTTGCGGTCAATGCGTTATGCGATCGTCGATACGTTCAGAAGCGGCCTTGGACGTAGCTGCCCGATTTGTGACCGAGTTGACCTGGTGTACCTAGAATGCCTTTGCTGGAAGTGTCCCAGCGACGCATAGAAATTCCCAGCAATTCAAGAAATTCCCTTGGTAGCAGGTCGTCCGGCGGGGGCATATTCCGTGCTGTTTCTCAGTGCGACTGCATTGTCTAGATAGAACCATAAACGTTTAGATCAACTTGTTTTATTGCACTGATCAAGTCGCCGTGATCCGCGCCAACGTCAAGGAGAAAGCCGGATGAACTATCAGGCTAAGCACGTTAGATTGTTATTTCCCCTGCTTGGGGTGATAACCGTAGTCGGCTTTCTGGTGATTCTCAGCATGGTCATTTGGATAAGTTCATGGCTGAGCTGAGAGCCGTCTTAGATGCGTTCGGGAGGCCAGCCGTTTATCGGAGCACCGACTTGGTAACCAATAGCTTCTTGGCGGTCAAATCGCAACGACACTCCTATAAGAAATAAATTACCTTTTTTATTTTCTCTTCGTTCAACTCGCCTGGTCCGTAATGTTTAAGTTGCGCGTCCTGTTTGCCATCTATTGCTGAGCTGGTCCGCACAATTGTTTGAAGAGAGGTTTGACTTGTCGCTCTAGCTGGCGTATAGGTACGCCATTTTAACACCGAGGTGCGACATGCCCCACTCTAGCGCTCTGAGAGCCATCGGCCAGTCTCTCGAAACGTTCCGCGTCGAAGCTTTCGCACTAGACAAAAAAAATGATTCTCATGTAGTGCGGAGCGAATCCTTAACACCGACCCGTCAATGGATTTTGAGGAACAGCCTCGTGGAGACTGTGTGGGATTCTCCGGCCCGCGACCAGAAAGCCACCCAATTGACAGGCGGCGATGGATGGCTGTGTTATGATCCTGTCAGTCTCTCAAGGCTTGAGGCTCAAGGCCGGAAAAAAAGGCGAAGTCACTCTTTCGCACAGATGCACGAAGCGAAGCTATCTGATCTTTTGCGTACGGTGGGTGAACACCTTGATATTATGCAAGCGAATACCTTTAGCATTGTTTGGGCGCCTGATTCTGTTTCTGTTGAATACCAAACAGCTCACGGACAGCGTGAACGCAAAGACTTTAGTGTCGAAAAACTGCGCGAGTTGAGTTTACATCTGAGGTTCCGAAGGGCCAACCGCGACGCTTAAAAGAGCACTCCGACAACCCAGCATCGAGAACTCTAGAGCAATACAAGCCCCGATTACCAAGCGACTAAAATCCCCGACACGAGCTCCCTGCGATAGCCCAACAATAAGCGCGAATAAGCTCTGCCGCCTCTTGCCAAACTCCCGCAGAAATGGCTGGCAAATCCGTGCCCTTTGATCAACGCTCGCTATGGGACCGACACAATTTTTTGTCACTAGGCGACAAATTGCGTCAGTTTGCCTCATTAGTTTCTGAGAAATAGCGGGGATTTTATTTGGCATCGAATTTGCGCCGGCTGATTGGGACATAGTTAGGAGAGATGGATGGAAACACTGGACTACTTGAAAGTCATGATGGAACACAGCGCGTCGGATCTATACTTGACTGTCGGGAGCCCTCCCGTTTATCGCATTGAGGGTGTTATGCAGCCAATTGGGGATCATAGCTTTACGGCGGAGGAGCTGGAGAACCTGGCCCATTCCACGATGAACGAGAAGCAGTGGAGTGACTTCAGCCAGCGCAACGAGATGGACTTGGCCCTGGTCCTTTCGGTCCCTCGTCTAAGCCGCTTTCGCGTCAATATTCTCCGTCAGCGCGGCTCTGCGGCCCTCGTCATCCGCAGAATCAAATACGAAATCAAAACGCTCGACGAACTTGGGCAGGTAGCCATCCTAAAGGATCTATCGATCAAAAAAAGAGGCTTGATCCTTGTCGTAGGTGCCACCGGGACCGGTAAGTCGACCACTTTGGCGGCCATGATTGATTACCGAAACAGCTACGGTCCCGGTCACATCGTCACGGTGGAGGATCCGATCGAATTCGTTCACAAGCACAAGAAGTGCCTGGTTACTCAGCGGGAACTCGGATTTGATACCTATTCTTTCAGCGAGGCTTTAAAGCGAGCCGTCCGCCAAGCGCCCGACGTGGTCATGATCGGGGAGATTCGCGATAGCGAATCGATGGACGCGGCCATCGGCTTTGCCGATACGGGCCATCTCTGCCTTGCTACCCTCCATTCGACCAATGCGTATCAAACGTTCGAGCGCATCCTGAACTTCTTCCCTGAGACGCGGCATCCGCAGGTCCTTATGCAGTTATCGCTAAACCTCCGGGGAATCATTTCCCAGCGACTGATACCGTCTGTGGAGGGCCGGCGTGTCCCCGCATTGGAAATCCTCATCGACACTCCCCGGATTAAAGATTTGATTATGGCCGGGGAAATCAATCAGCTCGTAGACGGCATGGAGCAAGGCGTCCATGAGGGCTGCCAAACGTTTGAGCAGGCACTCTTCGCACTATACAAACAGGGAAAGATTACTCTAGAACAGGCGCTCGCCAACTCCGACAGTCCTAACAATCTGCGCCTAAGGATCAAATTAGACGAAACGAAGAGCGAAGACGCACTCGGCAACCTCGGTGGACAAAACGGTGGAA
>DASQUN010000017.1:0-4672 GCA_035641275.1 Candidatus Udaeobacter sp.
TGCCACTCACCTCCGTCCTGTTCGAAACGATACCAGCCTGAAAACGTGGCAACGTGTAGGGTCTTTTTGCCGGTCGATTTGCTCATGGGGTTCTCCTTTCGCCAATCGATTTGGCACACTATTAACTCTTTCGGGTCGACGATCGCAAACGCGAATTTTCCTCATGCGCTGGGATACAGAACTGGATTGGTGGCAAGCGCCGGCATCTAGTGACGCCAGATTTGTATCAGTTCTTGCGAATCGACGACATCGCCGAACCGTTCTATGCGTTTGAGGGCGGCCTTGTGTCCTTCCTCCGTATAGGTTCCGACACAATCGCGCACGACAACCATGAAGTAACCGCGAAGGAAGCCGTCGCGCACCGTCGACTCTACGCCGCCATCAGTGGTGCAGCCGATCATAACGGTGGTCGTTCCGCCGCGGTTGCCGAGAATCGTCTCGAATTCATTACCGATAAACATGCTCGATCGCCGTTTATCGATCACCATATCATCGGTGCCCGGTTTGAACGGCTCCATGATGTTCCAACCGAAGCTGCCGTGGAGCCTCCGAGGTTTGAGTTTACTTGGATGATCGACGTTTTCGATTTTCATCTGTCGGCGGATCCAAGCGGGGGACTCATCCTTCCAAGAGAAAGGTGTTTGGCGGGTGTAGATCGTTTTGACCCCGGTCCGAGCTGCAGCGGCAATGAGTGGCGGCGCGTTGCGGATTAAGGCGTCTTTGTTGAACGCGCCGCCTGCTTGATCGTTTTGCATGTCCCAGACCAAGAGAACCGTGCGCTTGGGATCGACGATCTCACTGAGCTCGTTGGGTATCTTTCTGCCATCGAATTCGATCATAACGCCTCCATCAAGAACTATGGGATTTCAGATACGATATTTCAGGTGGACCAAACCGGGGATCTGATGATTGGCGGAGACCCTTCGCCCATCGAGGGACTTCTCAACGAATCAAACCCAGTTCCTTGCGCGCCCTCTCGAGAAAACTGAAATCAACAACCTCTTCGACGGTTACCGGACGCGAGACTTTGGCATTGGTGCGCATGAGTTCGATTAGAAACTGAACTTCCTGAGGCGTTACCTGGGCTTCCTTGGTGACAACGCGCCTGGAGTAGCCGAGCATCTGCTCGGCCAGTTTGCGGTCGCTGACTTTGTGCTGCTTCATAATGATCTGGACGACCTCGTCACGGTTTTTCGCATCGGAGAGAAATAGCAAACCGCGTAGTGTCGCCCGAACCATTCGATAAACCTCGTCGGGACTCTCGCGGATTTTTCGCTCCGTCGCCCCGAAACCGTTTTGCGGAAACTGGGCGATATCACCCATGAACGTCAGTTCATTATAACCCTTGGCCTTCGCGAAAATAATTTCCGGCACAGGCAGAACCGTCGCATCCACCACCCCCGCTTCCAGCGCCGCAAAACGGCTGGAGGTTGACCCGCCCATGGGAAGGACGGCGGCGTCCCGATCGGGATCGACGCCATAGTGTTTCAACGTTTGTTTGGCAAGAATCGTTGCCGATCCGCCCGGTGAGCTTCCGGCGATTTTCTTTCCCTTAAGCTCGCGCGGATCTTTGATCTCCTTGCGGCTGACCAGAAACAGCAGGGGTTTGCCGACGGTGACGATGAGAAGCTTTACAGGGCTTCCCTGGACCGCCGAACCGACGGTCCCAGTCACCGCCCCGTTAATATCGAGCTGGCCGGTCAGGGTTGCCGTATTGATGACGTTGGTCGGCATCAGAATAATCTCAAGCTCGATACCTTCGTCTTTGTAAAAGCCTTTGTGATAGGCGACTTGGAGCGGCAAGTATCCGACATGGGTCTCGGAGACGCCGATACGAACTGTTTTCGGGCTGGATTGCGCCTGCGCGTCTAACGCGGCGCCGGCTAAGGTAATCGAGGCCAGAAAAAACAACGGTTGCTTGAATTGCGACCGAACCGTCATCTGTTATTTTCTAAGACTTGAGAAAACGCAGGACGGCTTCGTTGAACTTATCTGCCGCTTCCCAGATAAGCAGGTGGGCCGCATTGTCGATCAGCTCGATGCGCAATCGGGGTTCCTGCTCTTTCAAGAGCGCGCATCGCTGCGCCGCCGAACCGCGATCCTGCCTGCCGTAGAGCAACAACAGGGGGACTGAAATCTCTTTGAGCCGCTGATAAAGCGGAACGCCGCCTCCCTGCGGCTCGCGCGCGTTCGAACGTTGAATGAAAGCCCCGAAATTTTTTCCAACGCTCATTTCGAGGCGCTGCTGCAACAGCTCCGTCGTGATGAGTTCCTTATTGAAAAAATTGGTGTCCAAGATTTTCCGCATGTCCTCCAGAGTGGGAGTCGCGCTGGTTCCCTCCTGGCCTTCGGCGGGTCCACCACCGGTTTTTCCAGGAAGTGGCGGCAGAACGGTCCCGCCTCCGACGACCACCAAATGACTCACCCGGTTCGGATGCTGCAACGTCACGCGCACCGCCATGCCGCCGGCTTGCGAGTGACCGACCAGCGCAGCACGCTCGATCCCCATGGCGTCCATAAACTTCGTAATGAATTGCATGCGATAGGAGGTCGTGTAGTCTTTGGGATTATCGGTTAATCCGAACCCCGGCTGATCGTAGGCGATGGCGCGGAATCCCGCCGCGCCGAAGGCAGGCAAGTTCCGTTCGAACGCGCGCGCGGAGGAGCCTAGAGAGGCTCCGTGCAGAAAGATCACGGCGGAGCCGGAGCCTTCCTCCAGGTAACAAGTTTTAAGACCGTCAACTTGAGTGTTTTTTTCCATAATGTTCTCGCTTTCTAGATTTTATATTTCGCATCCTTCGGTCCGTATTCTTCCAGTGCGCCGGGCACCGGGCAGTAGGGGAGGCAGTCCCCACAGCCCGTGCATTCATTTTCCAGAACTTCGTACATGTGGTGGATATCCTGCATTTTCGGATGGATCGCGCGCTCAGGACAGACTTCCCGACAGAGGCCGCAAGCGATGCAGAGGGTCTGTTGGATTCGAACCTTCATGCCTGCTGCCGTGTCACGCTGAACCGCCGAGCGCGCGACTCGGCTCCGGGGCCCAAGGTTTCAGGAGGAAATCAAAGACGTCTTCAATCGGTTTTTGATCGGCAGGAGTCAGCGCGTAGGCATCGATCTGATATTTGCCTTCCATGAAATGCATCATCTCCTCGGCCTCTTGGCTCCTCAGCTGGTGCCGGATGAGCGGATCATCGATAACGCTGAGAGTCGCCGTGATTCCCAAGCATGCCATCGCTTCGTTGAAATAGTGTTGGGCGGCCCGTGCAAGCGGATGGATGTGCGGAAACATCGCGGTCATGCCGAAATAGGAGAGCTTGGGCTGCGTGTTCGCCCGCGCATCGTTCATCAGCTCCTCCTCCCGCTTGATCCAGCCGCCGCGCAGGAGCACGTCCGCATGCAGCTGGCCGTGTTTGACCTCGTCCCAGATCTGCCGCGCCCGCATCCGCTGAAGGTCGATGTATTTGGCTTGCTCGCCGACGGTGACGGAAAGAATTTGCGTCGACATCTGCTTCAGCGACATGAAGGGTCCTTCTGCGGCATATCCAGCCAAGGCCCGATTGATCTTCCAATCTTCGTCAACCGATTTGAGATCCGCTTCCGCGTTTTTCAGAGCCTGGATGACGAGCTTGTCCCACACGGGGACGCAACGGTCGGTCTGGCGCATGCGGAAATCAACTCCGGGTCCGCTAAAACCGACCGGATAGACCCATTTATCTAAGAAATCTTTTAAAATGAGCTGCATACGATACTCCGGCTGTTCAAGACGGTCTGGGCCACCGGAGACTTTCGGTCCACATCTCCGGTGGCGGCGGAACCAGGGATCTTCCCGTGTCCGCATCGACAATGGATCCCTCTGCGGGACAGTACATTAGACAGACCGTGCACTTCGGATAGATGCATCGCTCGTCAATCTCCAAAAGGTGCTGCGCTGTTGCCGAGACCACGACCGCGTTAAGGTTAATCTCCCGACAGGCCACATAGCACATGCGGCATTCGGTGCATTTGTCGTGATCGATCTTCAATCCCGGCATAAGCTTCTTTCGTTCAAAACGTTTACTCTCCAAGCTCAGGGGTTCACTTCAAATCGTTCACGTCGTTTCCGGCCGCAAGTTCTTGAGCTGTTGAACTGTTGAACAGTTTTTGGCTCAATCAATGTCAGCGGACACCATAATTTCTCCCGCCTTCTCCTCGCTCAGTCCCAAAACGAATCGCGCGACCTCTTCGAGGAGAAATAGGTAGTCTCGGTTGGCTTCGGCGGACAGCCGCTTTGCCAGCTGCATGTCGACTTCGCTCCGCACAAAGCGCTCCACCTGGAAACGTCCCATCAGTACATGACTGCGGGTCTCCGGAAGTTGGCTGAGGAAGATGTCGCGAACTTCGCCAGCCGCAAACGAGCGTGCGAACCGCTCGGTCCAAGCGAGTTCGATAACCTTAGGCCCCAGGTTCAGTGCTGCGATGCGGAGACTTTGTGGATAGTTGGCGAGGGCACGTAGACAAAAGACATAGGCGCCGATTCGCGTCGCGGTCACAAACCGACCGTAGGAATGTTCAAACATGTTGCGCTGCGTGCGTACCCACCGGCGTCGGAGGATCTCGTCCAGATACTGCATCTCATGAGTCGACTCATCATAGATCTGTTTGCCAAAAAGGTAGGCCGCGGCGGGTGGGT
>DASQUN010000018.1:0-4363 GCA_035641275.1 Candidatus Udaeobacter sp.
TCTATACGTGAAGGGCAGCGCGCTCAAAGAAAATCGCGATCGGGTCAAACGTTTCGTGCGGGCCTACGCTGAGGCGATTCATGCGATCAAAACCGATCGCGATCGAACCATGAGAGTATTCGCGAGCCGGATGCGGGTCGACGATCCGGACACGGTGAAGTCGACGTATGAGTATTTTGCTCCGCGCTTTTCCTTGCCGCCGCGCGTGAACCTAGAGGGAGTGCGGGATACGATCAGATTCTACGCCGAGCAAAACGCCGACTTTAAGAACCGGACAGCCGAGGAATTTATCGACCACTCGGTCTTGGATGAGCTGGAGAAGGAAGGGTTTTTTGAAAAGCTACGAGGAGCAAAGGGGTAAGGGCAAAGAGCAAAGGGGCAAAGGGCTTTCCTTTCGCCTACGCAAATCTCCCTAGCACTTCTTTTCAAAGAGGGGAATGTTCCGGAGTTACGGACTCCATCTAAGAAATTTCCCCCTTTAATACAAAGGGGGATTAAGGGGGATTTTGTTTCTCAATGGCACGAAATATCTCTTCGATTACTGAATCCATCTCCAGCAAAACCTGCCGGTCTGTGTATCTCAGTATTCGTAGGCCCAGCCGTTTTAAATAAGCGGTGCGACGTCTGTCGTGTTCGGCTTGCCGTTTATCGCAGTGCTGTGCGCCATCTACCTCGACGACCAGCCGAGCGCTGGGCGCGTAAAAATCAGCGATGTAGTTGCCAATTGGCTTTTGTCTGTAGAACTGAACGTCTAGGATCTGCTTTCGGCGCAGACGAGCCCACAGGCGTTGCTCGGCATCGGTAAGGTTCAATCGCAGTGAACGGGCCCTGCCTTTGAGATATCGGTTGTATCGAAGCATGCGAATAAAATCTCCCCTAACCCCTCTTTACAAAGAGGGGAATGCTACGGAAGAGCCCCCCTTTTTGGAGAGGATTTTTCTCCTCCGACCTCAGGGGTATCTTCAGCGCAGCTTGAGTTCCGCCTGTGCCCTTTTGGCAAAGGTCCAATCGACGATGTCCGACAGCCCCAGGTTGTCCTTAGACTTCCGCGTGTCGCGCACCAGTTGAATGACGTTTTTCATCGTTTCGTCGGAAGCAATGCCGTCGCGAGTGTAGATGCCGGCGATGTCGCGATAAATGCCTTCCCGGATGTCCGCTTCTTTGATCCCCCACTTGCTCTCCATGATTGAAACGATCTCAGTCTTATGGTTCCGGATGTAGTCGACACCTTTGAGCATCGCTCTGATCATCTTGACGATCTCGTCGGGTTTCTCTTTCATCTTCTGAGTGTGCACGGCCAGCCCGCCTAACGGGATGCTCATAATTTCGTTGAAGGATAGGATCTCATTGAAGCCGCGCTTCTTTGCCAGCTTGTTGAAGGGCGGCACCAACATGGCGGCGTCGATGGAGCCGCTGTCCAGAGCCGCGTAGCGCGAAGAGCTGCCGCCGATCTGTAGAAACGTGACGTCCTTTTCCGGATTCATGCCGTACTTTCTTAAGATCATGATCGCTTCGCTGTGGGGCGTGCCGCCGAAGCTGCTGATGCCGAACTTTTTGCCCTTGAGATCTTCGACCCTTTTTATTTTCGAGCTGGTTACCAGATAGTGGTCCGAGCCATCCATGACCGCCATGACGATGCGCACGGGTAGACCCGAGAGCGCGGCGCCAATAAAGTTTGAAAACGTTCCCCCATAGTCAACCTGCCGGGCGACGACGCCGTTGACGACGACCTGATTCTGCATGACCACGGAGACGGCATTCATCCCCTCGCTTTTGAAAAAGCCTTTCTCTTCGGCGATCACGAAAGGTAGGCCCGTTGTGCCGGTTTTGGTCGTAATGCCGACAGTGACGGCAGGTTCCTGGGCGCGGAGCCCATGCGGCGCCGGCCAAGGTACAAGCAAAATCATGAGCAGCCAGCTCGCCGATCGTATGACTTTCATCATTCCTCCCTTCGCTTCCCGCGCACCGGCTTCAACCGCGTCGGATCTATGCGCGTATCCCACAGCACCGCATCACCTCCCAAACTGGGGCTAAACATGTCCACTTGAAGTTGGGTGGCGCAGCCGGGGCAGAAATATTCATGATATTCACCTATGTAGGGTTCGCCCGTTGGCAGCGGAGGCATGATATCGCCGAGATGCACCGTGCGATGCAGGGCATAGAGCTTGTAGTTTTCGTTCACGCTGCAAAGCACGTGACCACAGCGGTTACAGCGAATCACGCGCTCTGTTCCGCGGACGCTGATTTCAAGAGCGGCGTGAAATCGCAGCAGGGTTTGCCAGTCGTTGATGATCGCCGTTTCGACGCTGCTGGTTTTTCCAGAAACTGGCGCGTTTTGCTTGCGGGATTCTCGTGTCTGGCGGCGACGGGCGTCCGTGGCGGCAACGTTCACCGATTTGCCGTCCTCATCGAGGATCACGCCGTAAACGCGCTCGGCAATCTCACGACTCATCCAGCCGCGACCGAAATCGCGCAGCACCGCCTGTGGATCGCGGTCGATGGGATCACCGAAACCGCCGCCGCCGGCCACGTAATCGACCAGCAAACTTCCCTCGGGAAGGGGAGTACGCTCGGGCACGCCCGCCGGATGGAACGCCTTGCCCCACGCGCCGGCGCGCATCGCCTGCCCCGTTGGATGGGCTCCGTTCCTGACGTTCTCGAGCATTTCGACGCCGGCCTCAATCATGACACGGGTGGCGCCGATGCCGGTCGGATAGCCGCCGGAGAGTCCAAAACCTCCCTGGGCGACTCCGCCGTACGGTTTGTAGTCGACGCTGCAGTCTTTAGAACCGTAGATTAGGTAAATGCGATAGCTGCCCAGGCCCCCTCTGTACTGGCCGAAGCCACTCCCGTCAGGGTTGTGCGAGCGGGTGAAGTAGAGAAAGGGATACTGCATCTCGATGCGCTCGATGTCGCTGATGCCGGCCGAGGGAATGTTCATGTGGCCGCCGGTGTTCACGCCGTCGCGGTGGGGCGCCGCTCCCATACCTGCGCCGTGGATATCGTAGAGGCCCTGAGCCACGGGAATGCCCTCGCGCGTGTGACCGCCGTAAAAATAGCCGGGGCCGCCGACGAATTCCAAATTTCCCGTGGTCGATGCATTCACGTCATCGTAGCGGCCCGAGGCGTAGATCATTTTGGCTACGGCTTCGCAGACCGTGGAGACGAGAACGTTGCCGATGCGCGGGGCAGCGCCGCAAGCGGCCGGATACTTGCAATTAAGAATTGTCCCTTCGGGCACGTGAACCTTCACCGGTCGCATCTTTCCGTCGCTCCACGGCACGTCCCAAAAAAGCGTGTTCGTCAGCGCCAGAGCGAGATGGGCCACGGTACTCGGGAGCGTAGAGTTATGATCCGTGTCGGTCTGCGAACTCGTGCCGGTGAAATCGAACTCTAGCTCGTCGTCCTTTTTGGTCATCGTGCAGCAGAGCTGCTGGGCGACGGATTTTCGAGTTTTTCGATCCAGAGTCGTCACGTACTGGCGAGTCACCCAGGTCCCGTCGGGCATGGATTTGAGCTTAGCACGTGATTTGCTTTCCGAATCCTCAATCATCTTCTCGCCGGCCAGCTGGACGAACTTTAGCCCGAATTTCTCCACCAAGCCTAGGTAACGCTTGGCACAGATGTTGTTGCCGGCGACCATCGCCTTTAGATCAAGGCCGACGTACTGGGGGTCGCGACACATGCCGGTCAATGTCGTAAAGACATCCTCGCGGAATTCCCCCTTTTCGACGATCTTGAGTCCGGGAACGCAAATCCCTTCATGAAAAATCTCGTAGGCGCCGCCACGAAGCACACCGCCGGTGTCTGCGGTGTGCGTGCTGGTCGCGGTCCAGGCGATCAAGTCACCGCGATAGAAGATCGGCTTGATAATCATCATGTCGTAAGTATGTGACCCGGCAACGTATGGATCGTTGAAGAAAAACTGATCGCCGTCGAAAAATCCCGGAGACTGCTCGAATCTTTGCATCAAGCTCCTGATGGCGTCGGAGGTCGCCGCGGCGAAACGGAGATGGCCGGAGCAAGCCAGCACCATGATCCCTTTCGCATCATAAAATGAGCTCATGCACTCGCCGCCCTGAGACACGATGGGCGACGCCGTGACTCTCTGCAAGGTCATGCGGCCCTCTTCGCCGATGGCCCAGAGCCGATGCAGGTACATCTCATAGCGTATGGGATCAATGCCGACGGTGTTCTTCGTTTTCATGAGTTAACTCCGTGATAGCAGGCGTAGGTTCAGGTTTACGTTGAGTTTCGAACCTCGGACGTCGAATAAAGATCCCTCACTTCGTTCGGGATGACGTGCGCTGTCATTTCGAGCTCAGTTAGAATCTGAGAACTATTTTGTCTTCCGTCATCTTTG
>DASQUN010000019.1:0-2287 GCA_035641275.1 Candidatus Udaeobacter sp.
GTCTACCCGTAGGTCCTGCCTACAGCAAACGCGCTCCATGATGAAACAGCCGGTCGAGAATAGGGATCGCGTTCCGCAAAGCGTTGCAATCAGCAGCGCCGAAATCGGAACTAACGGTAACACTCTGCTGCCATACGGCGAAGCCGAGTGAATGAAGCCAGAGTCAAATAGTTTAAGCGGATCGAACCGTGACGGCGAGACTGTGGCTAACCAGGCAAAGCGGTATGTCGCCGGGGTACCAAGCTTCCACGAAAGGAATGAACACCTCGGCGGCTCCTACCTCCCGAGTCGCACGCTTCCAAGAAATCAATGAGGACCACGCACTTTCAGTGATGAATAAATACACATGCGTACTCTCATTGTGTAACGTCCTGAGAAACCAATAGCGTATTAAGGCCTCCTTGATGTGCGCGTCTGGTGTATGCCTTAGGTCGAATAAGCTCACCCAACCTCGCTTACGGCCGTAGCTATTCTCGGGAGTCAACACGAACTGCCCTTGCTCCTTGCTAGAAATCCAGCCGCTACGACAGATGGCGTTAAACGTCTCTTCATTTGTGAGATGAAAGATCTGGCCGCGCAAAAGAGGAAGAACGACCTCTTCCACTTCGGAATACCTGCACTCGCTTTTCTTTGGTATGACTTTCAAGTCTAGACCCGAGTCTCGGTATCGAAATCCGCCGAGAATGGGGTCCGCAAGGGCCATGCCACGCCAGGACGTGAGCAATTTGGCTCAATTTAAAGTTATACATGGGAAAACTTTTCTTTAGCACGTAAAAAATACCTGCGATCGCTGGAGCCTCCGGCTCACCAAGCGCCATGCGGCATTCCTTCGAAGCGATCAGGTGAGAAATTTCGTAGAGGCCAATAAGTCGGCCGTGAAGGGTCGAGTGATCTAAAACCGCTAAGCAGGGGACGATCGCTCGCCTGAGCCCAGTTTCGGCAAAGTGATCGAAAGCTTTGCTTAGTAACTCGAGCTTATCAAGCGCAGTCAGACCGATGCCAGCAGCGCCCGCTGAATCAGGGATTTCGCCATGCCGACCTTGTAGACATTGTCCTTTAATGGTTTAGCGCCTTCGAGCGCGATCTCGCCGGCTTTCTGCGCAGCGCTCTCGTCGATCCTTTTGCCACGAAGGAATTCTTCGGCCGTCGGTGCCCGCCACGGGGTCGGTGCAACACCGCCCAGCACGACGCGGGCTTGTTGCGCAATTCCGTCGCGACTTTGTACGACGGTCGCCACGCTCACGATGGCGTGATCCCATGCTTGCCGTTCCCGCACCTTGTGGTAATAGCCCTTACTGCCTGACTTAGGATAAGGAACGAAAATTTCGGTGACAATCTCGCCGCTCTTAAGGATATTTTCGCGTTTGAAGTCTACCGAGGGCAGCACGAAGAACTTCTCGATCGGAATAACTCTCTCTCCCGCCGTCCCGACGATCTTGATTTGGGCGTCCAACGCAACCAGCGCGGGCGCAGTATCCGACGGGTGGGCGATGTAGCTGGGTCCGCCGCCGAGGATCGCGTGGAAACGGCCGTCGCCCGTGACGGCGTAACAGACTGCCCCGCCTTTTCTCAGGCAATTAAAATTGGCGGAGCGGAAGTACCAGCAAAAGGGTCGCTGGCAAATATTCCCCCCGATGGTGCCCGAGTTACGGATCTGGGGGGACGCCGCCGCACCGGCCGCTTCAGACAGAATGAGTAGCTTTTCTCGCACCGCCGGATGCTCTTCGATTTCAGAGAGGGTGGTCAAAGCGCCGATGCGAAATCCGCCGCGTTCTTCTTTGATGGCATTGAGACCCGGAATGGACTTGAGATTTACGACGTAGTCCGGCGTCACGACGCGGTCCTTCATTAGCTGCAAAATCTCACTGCCTCCTGCGACCACCACGGTGCTTTTCTTCTCCTGATTGAACTTTTGCAGCAGTGCGACCGCCTGACTTACGCTTTTGGCATCGATATTCTCGAAACTTTTCATCGCCGTTCCCTCCTCGATCAAACCCGGACAGCCCGCAATATTTTATCCGGTGTCATCGGCAGTTCTTTGAATCGCTTGCCGGTCGCATTGAAAATCGCGTTTGCAATTGTCGCCACTGCGGGAGTGATCGGCGGTTCGCCGACCACCTTGCCACCGAACGGACCGTACGGATCAGGGTGCTCGATAAAGATCACTTCGACCTCCGGCGCCTCAAGGTGCGTCGGAACTTTGGCGTCCCGATAATTGGGGTTGACGGGAATGGCGGTTACGCGATCGATGAGAAGCTCTTCGGTAAATGCCATCCCCACACCTTGC
>DASQUN010000020.1:0-12581 GCA_035641275.1 Candidatus Udaeobacter sp.
GATCGAAGGGGGGATTTACGTCATCCGAGGGAAGGCCACAGCCTTGAAGGAAGCCCAATCGTCGTTCTCGCGCTTTGTCCGAGACCTGATTTGCGGTTATGGCTCCACATCGAAGAAAACAAATTCCGGGATTGAAACTAATCTGCGTTTTTCTCCGGAGGAGATCGATCAGCTGGATTCCGAAGGGCGTTTGAAGAGGAAGGAATCACACCAGATGCCGGATCCCTACAGCATTTCGCAGATCCTGCGCGGAGCGGGAACCTACCTGGATAACCGGGACGAAACCTCACTTGTGGGAATTACGATAAAGGATCGATGGGTGACCGTCCGATATAAGACGGCAGAAGGGCGATTGGAGCAGGCCAAACAAGATCTCGAGTACTACTATGACTATTGGGTCAAGATGTACTTGCGGCGAAGCAACAGGCCCAAATTCCCACCCCTCAATGATCCGTCACTGATCGTCACGTGGCAGGGCATCAAGAAACGTCGACCTTAATGCTTGAACGCCTCAGTCATCTCTAAGCTTGGCGCGTCGCGAAATGTGCGCGAGCGTTAATGCCCAATTACACCAACGAGCGCGCTTCAGGCATCGCCGCTAAAAGTTTTCCATAACCAGACACCGGATGATGTATCCGGAGCCGTATCAATGTTTCCCACCACCTTGCGGGCCCCGGATGAACCACAGGGATCCCGAAACCCTCTTCTAACCTGTCTATGAGGTTCAGAGTCCGCCACGCGGAACCCAGCATGTAAATTCCCTGAGCGCCCGGGTGCCTCTCGAGGCTCCTTTTGATGTGATCGAAAATTTGATCCGTCGACAATTTCGGAACATCGTTAAAAGCCACATCCATTCCTTCCATCGCCAGCACGTTAAAGCCCGCTTCGGTAAAATAGCGCCGGAAAATGGAATTCATCTTCTCGGGAAAGTAACTTGCTCCAACGAAATGCTTGATGCTTAAGGTTTTGAGGGCGCGCACGTGGTTTTGTCCCGAGGTAAACATCGGGACGCCAAATTGCTTCTCCCAACTGTCAATGATCCGCCTTTCGCCCACGAAGCCTAGCAACATGAAGGGCGGCGCCCCGCTGGGAAGAATGAGATTGGCCTTCATCGCAGCCAGTTCCCTGACTTTTGCCTCGTAGGCGGGCATCGATGCGCGAAACTCCTCTTCGGTGCCGCGGGTGAAGTTCACTGATACGTTCAGAAGGCGAATATTGGAGGGCATTTTGGCGTCGAGTTGGTTCTCTCTTCCCTCGGGTCGATTCGTAGGGCTGATCCAGCCAACGAGATATTCTTTGTTAGTTTCAGCCATAGGTCTCCTCCCTGCCACCCATCCATACCACTACGGGGTTGACAAAGAAAAGCTGCATGCCGCGGCTTTCTCTTCTCGATCAAGAAATTCTCGATTCGTCCCTGCATCCTTCTTCGCTACGTCAACGGCGTGAACGACGGCATATGCGTATCTGGCGCTCGCGCATGACAGCCGAAAACAGGCCGGTTTTTTCGCGGTCACATGGGAGGCGGAAATGCACAGCCGGTCATTATCGGATGGCTCCAGGATGGGCTGTCCGGAGATCAAGGGACGGTAAATTGGGGAAGAAGGTCAGTAATGAATCGAAATGGGCTAACGGTTCAGTCGATTCAGGTCTTGTTGAATCTGGTTCTTGCGATTCTGGTCCTGTAAAAATTCCATTTGCTGCTGGCGTTGGAGTTCCCGGATTTGCTCTTGTTGACGCGACGGATTCGGCTCGCGCTGAATCTGGTTGAGTTTCAATTCGTCCTGGAGCCGCTGCAGCTGTTGATCGTTCTTGAATTGATCCAGCTGCCGCTGATTCTGCTCCAGTTGTTGCCGTTGTTGAGACTGCGGCTCATCGACTTTTTGCCGTTTAAGTTGGTCTAGCTGCTGCTGAGTCTGATTTACTTGCTGATCGCGCTTAAGATTTTCAATCTGTTCCTGCCGACGCAACTCCTTCACTTGTTCCTGCTGGCGGATTTTCGTTTGTTCCTGGCCAATGTCCTCCAGCTGATCAGCCGCCGCCCGGAGTATGCTGCTTGTCAGCGCGGGCCATAGCGTCAAACTGAGGAGGACAAGCCAAAATGAAAACATCTTTGTCATTTAACTTTTGTCCTTTTGTTCCCCCATGATCCGATGATACCTTTGCCCTGCGCAGTTAGTGTACCATACTGTCATGCTCTACTTAACAGCCGCCGCATTGCCGGCGGGAGACGTATTCAGCCCGAGAATGCAGAGTCGACTTTTATAGTCGGTGAGGTTTTGCTAGAAGTTGATTCATAACAGAAGGGAGCAATTGCCATGGGACTGATGATCGAGGGCAAATGGGACGACGATGTAACGATTCCAAGCGACGCACGGGGTCATTTTATCCGCGAGTCCTCCAGGTTCCGCCATTGGATCACGCCCGACGGTAGTCCCGGACCGTCCAAGGAGGGTGGATTTCCCGCCGAGCCGAACCGCTATCACCTCTTTGTTTCTCCATCCTGCCCGTGGGCACATCGAACCATTATCATGCGCAAGCTCAAGCGACTTGAAGGAATCGTTTCGATATCGATCGCTGATCGAGCAAAAACGGAAGGCTGGGCTTATTCGCAACCGATCGACAACTTCGAGCCGTGTCCGGATGGTATCTTTCGGCTTTACCAGGTTTATGCCGCGACGGATACCAAATACACGGGCAAGGTCACGGTGCCGACTTTGTGGGACCGCAAGCGCCGACAGATCGTGAACAATGAGTCATCGGAAATCATTCGCATGTTCAATTCCGCTTTCAACGCTTGGACGGACGTGACTTACGACTTTTATCCGGAGGCTCTGCGTGATGAGATCGATCGCATCAATGAATTCGTTTATAGCCACCTCAACAATGGCGTGTACCGCGCGGGCTTCGCCCGAACCCAAGTGGCCTATGACGAAGCGGTGCGGAAGGTCTTCCATGGCCTTGACACGTTGGAGCAGCGGCTGACTACCCAGCGTTACTTGACAGGAGAGCGAATTACGGAAGCAGATTGGCGGGCCTTTCCGACGCTACTGCGGTTTGATCTCGTCTATTATGGCCACTTCAAATGCAATCTTCGCCGCGTCCAAGACTATCCGAATCTCGCCAATTACCTGCGTGAGCTTTATCAATGGCCCGGAATAAAGGAAACCTTCGAGCTGGAAAAGATAAAGGCCGGGTATTACAGCCAGCGAAACGTCAACCCAACAGGTATCGTGCCTTTGGGACCCGCCCTCGACCACCTTGAGCAGCCCCATGACCGGGAGCGGCTGCGGGCGGCGGCTTAAAGACAATGCCGCGTTGAGGGTGACAGGGTCACCGCTGGCGTGGATGTTGGGGACCTACTTTTTGGATATTGACGCGAATGATCACGCGCTGCTCCTGTCTCATCTGCTCGCGGTATTCGTCCCGGTTCTTATGCTCGCCGCGAACCGGACAGTACCAATAGATCAAAATATCCATGGCATTGGGCAATTCGATAATCTCTGCGGAGTCGTGAATTTGAACGAATTTTGAGCCGCTGTATTGCTCGGCGAAGACCAACAGCGAAACGCGCGGATCCCGCCGAATGTGTTTGAGTTTGTAAGTTGTCCCGCGCGAAGTGATGATCACCCGACCTTCGGAATCGATGCCCGGAGTTACCAAGGTCATCTGCGGCCATCCGTCTCGTTGGCGAACCGCAATACACGCCCGGTGGTTTTCCTGCAAGAATTTTTGCGCGTCAGCAATTTCCATCTCGACCTCCTGATTGTTTACCTGCTTTAGCCGTGACCGTTGGCGCCCCAGAGTCTTCCATCGATCCATAATTTCGCCAGCTCCAGGGCGTAGGCGTCTGCTTGGCGCTGGGTTTGGAACGTGGCCCTGCGCCGGCCGAAGATAGGAATCGTCTTAACCCCTTTACTATCCTCGACAATTATCATCGCACGGGCTGCCCATTCTCCAGAGCGAGTTTTTTCGGAAGCCAGTTCGACTCTGTGGTCTCGGTAAATTCTTTTTTTCATTCCCTATGCGGTTGTGGCGCCTTGACTCGGATTAATCGAAACGGCGAATTAGCTACGTTTTCCGCGGTTCAACCGAATTCCCAACTTGGCAAGTTCCTCGGTTACCGGGATATCGGCCCCGAGGGCTCTTCCCACTTCGGCTGCTAGCGGAAGGTCCTTATCGTAGAGATTGACGCCGGCATTGAATTTCAACTCACCGCCCGAAAGGTCAAACCTCAGGTCCCAGCGGTCCAAGATGTGCTGGGATTTGGTCTTTTGCATGAGATCGAGTGCGGCCTTGTAATCGATGCCCGCGGCCTTGCCGATTTGCAGTGCCTCGTACACGATCAGCGCCTCGGACGCGGTGACCATGTTTTTGAAAAGCTTGGTGACGTTTCCGGAGCCGAGCGGGCCCATATGTACCGCATCCTTGGCCATCTTCAACAGGTGCGGTCTGGCACGGTCGAAAAGCGTCTTTTGCCCGCCCACAAGGAAAGTCAGCCCGCCTTGGCGCACGACGTTGGGAACCGCCGTCATGCAGGCGTCAATCACGTAAACTCGTTTTTCTGCAGCGGTTTCAGCGACTTTCTTCGTGGTCGTCGGCCGGATCGTGCTATGCAGCAGCACGAGCGTGCCCGGTGCGGCGCCCTCTAACACTCCCGCGTCGCCCAGGATACAATCCAGAACTTCCTGATCGGTGCGCACGACTACGTCAACGATCGTTGAAGCTTGTGCCACCGCCTTGGCTGAAGGGAGGGGCGTTGCGCCTTCGGCGCGCGCTGCCTCCATCGCTGCCGGCGCGATGTCAAAGGCTGTTGCTTGGACGTTGGCTAATTTCAACCGTGACAACAGGGCGCTCCCCATAGCGCCGGCTCCCACAAAGCCGATTTTTTCCATTTGACCCTCCCGTTCCTAAGAGACGAAATCTGAAAATTGAGAGAAAGAGCGGCAATTCGACCTTATGATAGCGAACCCACCCCTTTTATGTTGCCGCTTTCATATTAATTGTTTCTCCGCGTTCAACTTCGGCATGACATATCGAGTAAAAAGCTCCACTGAGCGGAGGGATTCCGATAATGACAGATCGCCAAAGGCCAATTGTCCAACGAGATAGGTGGCATCCGATTGGTCCAGCTCTGATTTGACAGACTCGTATACGGTCTGCGGACAGCCGGCGATTCCTTGACCGGTTTGGATCATGCCATCAAATTCCGCCGGCCGCGGGTGTGCCGGACGTGTGCCGCTCAGCCGGTATAAGTGGTAAAAGCTGCGGTGCCATATGCGATAAGCGCGGCGGGCAACATCCAGCGCGTGTTGATCAGTTTCGCCAACAACGATGAAGCGGCTAATGCCGATCTTCGGCATTGTATTTGTCTCGCCTCGCGTTTCTCGCCATGCTGCCCGGTAGCGATCGCTGAAACTGCGAGTTTCGCCTGCGGAGTCTAAGCTCACGATATTGAGCCCTTGGCGCGCAGCGCGTTCGGCACTGTCCACGGAATGGACGCCGTACCAGATCGGGGGGTGCGGCTTCTGCAGCGGTTCTAGTTGCAATGGAACATTCTTGAACGAGAAAAACTGGCCCTGAAAATCAACTCTTCCGCCGACGAGGCCCTGCAGGATGATTTCGAGCGCCTCGGCATAGACATTTTGCGCTTTCTTCGGATCTTGGCCGTAAAATGCAATTTCCATGGGCGAGGAGCCGCGGCCGAAGCCGATATCGAGCCGGCCGCCGCTCAGTTGATCGAGCATGCAGATTTCCTCCACCAGCCGCAGCGGATGGTGGAGCGGCAGTGCGTAAACCAAAGGACCGAATCGTAGGCGGCGCGTGCGTTGCGCGACTGAAGCAAGAAAAAGACTTGGTGACGGTGCCATGCCGAGCGGTGTCGAGTGATGCTCGGCGACATGATAGGCGTAGAAACCTGCTTCCTCATAGGCCTCGATAAGCTTGAGGCGTCCCTCATAATACTCTTTCAGCGGCACCTCGGTCCGGTCCAAGTGATCGAATACGCCAAATTCCATGTTGTCTTTATTGTTGTTTAGTTATTGCTCTAAAGCTAGTGATTCTAATTTCCACTGCCGGCCAATCCGCTCACCGCTTACGGGGTCGGCAGATCCGAGGCTAGCATTCCCCGTGTGCCCCAGTCTTCCTTGTCCGTGTCGTGAAAGAGAATCTGGAGCGATTCGGGTTTCACGTTGACCACCTCGGCGAAATCTTTGGCGATCCTTCGCACGAGCTCCTTTTTTTGCTCTTTGGTTCTCCCTCTGTACATGTAAATCTGAACGACGGGCATGCTTACCTCCTTATGAGTATGAGTCAGCGTCTTGTCTCAACCTTGCCAAATGGTAATTTAAGCGGCGAAAGCCTTGACCTCTTGCTAACGGATTCCGAGCGCGCCTTTCGAGCCTTTGGCGGCCCGGAGCGCATCATGTTTGCTCGCGTCGGCAAGAGTTGGAAATTCGCGTATCGTCGAATCTCAGCGACGCGCGATTCTCATCTGGTTTATCGCTGATGTCAAGTTCCTCTTCGGCCATCAGGGCAGCTCTGACTTGACAGGCAAAGCCATTAGTATGAGAATACGATCCACTCATTCTGCAGGGGACGAGCGTGGAAAGAACAATCGCCAATTGGCTCCGTATCGCGTTACCGGAGCACGTATCGTTTCTTATCAAGTCGGGTATTTTTCTATTTGCGTCCGGCATGATTCTATATACGCTGCTTGCGGCGAGCTATCCAGCCGTCCACGATACGCTCCATAACTTTCGCCATGCCTTAGCTGTGGTTCCTTGCCACTGAAGAAGAAGTTCATCGCTTTTTCATTTCTGCTCGTCTCTTTATTCATCAGCTCGTTTCTGTGGGCCGAGGAAATCAATATTTATTTTAGAACATCGCCCTCTCCGGAGCAGCTGCGGCCTTTTGCCGATCCTGCAACCGTTTCACTCTTGGTCACGGCTGCTGACGGCAAACCGGTGGCGCAGGGATGGGTGGAGGTTCGACTTGAAGCGCCAGTCCCGGGTCGGTTTTTTTCGACCGACTTTCCGCTTGTCGAGGGGAGCCCATTGACTGAGATGCGCTTGCCGCTCAGGCGGGGTAAGACGGAGTGGAAGTATCTTTTTCCGATACGCGGCGAGTATCGAGTGGTAGTAGACGTCGTCACGACGGACGGAAAAGCGACCAAGACCTTTCCCCTAAGAATTAGATAGAATAGAGAAAAGTGGTATCTTCTCGGGATGTTCACGCTCGGGTTGTTTGCTTTGGGCGTGGTCGCGGGAAGGGTTTTCACACGACCTTTGCCCGTCGCAAAGGCCGGCGTCACGGCCTCTTTGTTTCTCTTTATCGTCTGCTTGGCTTCGGCGGATGAAGTTATTGGGCAAGAAGCTGAAAAGGAAAAATCTTTGGCTGGCTAGAAATTGATCCCGCGACCGTCGGCAAACCAACGCGGGTCCGCTGGCGACTGGAGGGGGAAGGAAGCGCCGGCCGGCCGATCGCACTGCTCACGTTTACCATCACTCATTTGGAGAAACAGAAGACGATCTTTTCTGTTGAGCGGCTTCCGGTCGCCGGAGAGTTCCTGATGAATTTTCATTTTATCGACGGCGCGGACTACCGCGTGACCGCCATCGCCGATATCCCCGGTCGGGAATCCGTCCGCACTGAGCGGTACGTGTCGGTGACCAGTGAGGAGCCGCCGAGAAGGGCGGTTATTCCCGCGATAGGGCTCTTCGTAGTGGCCGTGGCGATGGGATTGGGAATTGGCAGATGGAGCCGCTTTGCGGCTCCATCTGAGCCGAACAGGCGCGATCGTTTGTAAAAAATTAGTTCTCCGAAACGTCGATGAGCACTCCGTCAGGGTCGGACGTCTGGAACTGTCCGAAGCAGCATCTAGCGAACAGTTTTTGCCTCGCCTCCCGCTCTGGATTTTTCTCGGGACGGTTGTCCGTCGACGCGTACTCATGCGTGTGCTTTTCGAGATCGGCTTTGAAGGCGGACATGTTTTCCACTTTGAAACCGATGTGATCCAAAGCTGGCCGTTCGATGCCGGAACCTTCAAAATCCGTTATTTGCCAAGGGAAGATTGCCAAAGTCACTTTGCCGTCGGAAAGATAATGATTGGGATCGCTGGCCGGCTTTTCCAATTCCGTCAATTCGAATACCGTGCGATAGAATTCCGCGATAGGATCCGGCTCCACCACGCGCAAGGCAAAATGCCCGATCCGACGCGGCATTTCTTCGTCGCTGTCAACATAGAGATCGCGGCGATTCTCCATGCCTTGTTGAGATAGGTCGAAGACGTTGCCCGCTGGGTCGTGAGTGCTGATACCTGCGAACGGACGGTTACCTGGCCTTTTGAGCACGCGAATTGCCGGATATTTGTCCCTGAGACGTGAGAAAACCAGCTCGACATCTCGGACTTCGAAGCCGAAATGATCCAAGCCCGCCTGGCGTCCAGGAGCTCGAGGATTCAAATTGAGTCCGATGTAGCCATCGCGTACTACTACGGCGCCCCCGGCTCGAGCCAAACCGGAGCGCTTCAGTTTCAAGACGTCTCGATAGAAATCGCCCTCGACATTTACGTTGTTGCTAACAATGGCCAAGTGCTTCATTTGTGCAAACATAGCGGGCTCCTTTATCGATGGGATGAGGTTAAGCTATGCGAATGAAGGGTGGGTTGTCAATCAATTTTCGACTGGAGCGTTGGACTAATGGAGTACAACACTCCAATTCTCCATTATTCCATCACTCCTGCGGTGTGTGGGGAGGCGCCACTTACACGTTAACGACGACAACGCCTTTCGGCTCGAGATAGTAATCCAGCGCCTCGGGGCCGTGTTCGCGACCGACACCGCTGGATTTCACGCCGCCGAAGGGGAGCTCGTCGTAACCGTAGTGGAGCGAATTGACCCAAACGTTGCCCGCTTGAAGCTTTTCAATCGCTTTATTGGCGTGAACAAGATTGCGCGTCCAAATCGAAGAGCCGAGGCCGAACTCCGAAGCATTCGATTTCTCGATAGCTTCGTCGATGGTTTTGAAGGTGTAGACCGGCAGCGCCGGACCGAAGACCTCTTCTTTCGTCAGCCGGGCATCGTCTGGAACATCCTGAAGCAGCGTGGGCAAATAGAAATACCCTTTGTCCATGTCGCCGCCCTTGGGCCGCTCGCCGCCAAAGAGCGTCTTGGCGCCGCGAGATTTGGCATCTTCCACCTGCTCCTCCACCTCCTGTCTTTGAGAGTCAATATGAATGGGACCCATCCGAGTCTCTTTGCTCATACCGTTGCCGACGGTCTTTTTCTTGAGGATTTCCACCAGACCGCCAACGAATTTCTCGGCGATGGACTCTTGCAGGAACAACCGCTTCACACCAAGACACATCTGGCCACAGTTAAAGAAACGGCCCACGTCGGCCATCTTCACGGCCATGTCGAGGTTGGCGTCTTCCATCACGATCATCGGATCACTGCCACCGAGTTCCAGAGTCACGCGTTTAATCTCGCGTCCGGCGACTTCCATGACGTGACGCCCAACCGGAGTCGAGCCGGTGAACGCGATCCGCCGGATGCGTGGATTACGCAAGATTTCTTCGCCGACGGTGCCGCCCGGGCCGGTGACAACGTTGACGGTGCCTTTGGGCAACGTCTTCTGCGCTTTGCCTTCACCGTAGGTTGCCTGCTGGATCAATTCAATGGTTCGGATCGTGGCGAGAGGAGTAGTGCTCGCGGGCTTGATAATGATGGTGTTGCCAGCTGCCAATGCCGGCCCGAGTTTGGTTCCCATGAGAGTCAGCGGAAAATTCCACGGCACGATACCACCACAGACGCCGATGGGCTGCCGGACTACCATGCCATAGGCGCCCTTTTGCGGCAGCGGCACGTGAGCGCCGCGGACTTTCGATGCCAGTCCGGCATAAAATTCCAGCCCATGAACCAAATGATGGATCTCCAACCCCGCCTCGAACAGAGTCTTGCCCTGTTCCTGCGTGAGTAATTGAGCGATCTCTCCGCTGTTCTTTTTGATCAGTTCGCACGCATTCATAAGGGCGTTGCCACGGTCTTCAGCGGTGGTATCGGACCATTCTTTAAAGGCGGTGTCCGCCGCTTGAACCGCCTGCACAACGTCTCTCTCATTGCCCTTGGGAGCTGTGTCCACCACGGCGCCCGTCGCCGGGTTGCGGACCTCGTAAGTGTCTTTGCTTACGGAATCGACCAGCTCTCCGCCGATTAAAATTTTCGCCATCAGCCAACCTCCATTAAATATTGCAGTTCAACTGGTTCAAATCGTTCAAGCGGTTCAAAAGGTTCGCGCCGAGTCTATTCCGCTGGCGTCTTTTGAAGTCTTACGGGAAGTGCCTTACTTGCCTTTGAACTGCGCGGTTCTCTTTTCGAGATAGGCTTTCACGCCTTCCTGGCCATCCTCGCTGCCAAAGGTCTGGGCGAGAAGCTCTCGCTCCAAGGCCAATCCGTCGGGCAACGACAACTCGAAACCGGTTTGAATGGCTCGTTTAACCTTGCCGACTGCGAGACTGCTCTTATTCGGAACAATAAACTGGCGGGCGTAATCCATGACCTGTTCCATGAATTTTTCCCGATCGTATATGTAATGAACCAGGCCCAGTTCGAGAGCTTCTTCGAAAGCGATAGTTTTTCCCGTGGCACAAAGTTCTATGGCGTGGGCCTTGCCAACCAGGCGCGGCAAACGCTGCGTTCCGCCCATCCCTGGCATCACGCCGAGATTGATTTCTGCCAACCCCACCCGACCCCCTTCCTTTTTGGCGATCCGAATATCGCAGGCCATGGCAATTTCAAGACCGCCGCCGACGGCGTGACCGTTGATGGCGGCAATAACGATTTTCGGAGTATTCTCCAACCGCATCAAGACTTCATGGCCGTGCAGAGCAAAGTTGTTCTTGAAGGAAAGCGACTTGCTAGACAACATATTGATATCCGCGCCGGCGGAAAAAAACTTCTCTAACTTACCGGTGATCACAATCGCGTGCACGTTGTCATCGAAACGCGCATCAAGAACGGCCGCATCAAGTTCCTTCAAGAGCTCCGTCGTGTAGCTGTTGACCGGCGGTCGGTTGATCTCCATTACAGCGACGCCATTATCTACCCGGTATTCAATCATTTTACCTTCTGCCATGGCTCGAGCCTCCTCAATTCAATCCTACTTTTTGACTTAACCCGGCAGCCCCGCGCAAGTCAAGTGTGCGAACCATAATCTGAAGCTAAAGATTGCGTGGACATCTGGCGGCCGAGGAAATTCGTCGATGGCAGCGATCCGATAGGGATCGGGGCCGTTGCCTTATCAATCGCAAACCAAAACTTAAAATATGATGGACAGCGATGTAACGTCCCAAACCCGGTTGGAAAGTCACAGGAACTGTGGCATGAGTATTCAAATTTTACATCCAAGGAGGCCGTATGAAAGTGAGACCGAAGAGAAAACCCATCAGGTGGCCTGAGGGCGCGCGTATTGCCATTACGCCGTGCGTGGCCTTTGAGACCTGGCCTGAAGATCTCGGCGGCCCCAATTCACAGCAACAGCAAAACCGCCGTGCCTGGCCTAAAACTTCGCAGACCAAAAGAGACCTATCGGTCATCACAGACCGCGAGTTCGGTGAGCGTGTGGGTATCTACCGTTTTCTGGAAATCTTTGAGCAGGAAAATATTCAGACGTCTTTCTTTCCTACCGGCATTACCGTGCAGAACTATCCAGATATTTTCAAAGAAATTGTCGAGCAACGACATGAAGTTGGGACCGAAACTTGGACCCATGACTATAGCTACATGAAAAAGCGCGATAAGGAGAAGAAGGACCTGCAGAAGACCGTGGATGTCGTCAAGAGGATAGTCGGAAAACCGCCGGCCGGCTATCTCTCGACCGGAATCTCCCCCAGCGTGAATACTCCGGAGATTATCGTGGAATGCGGGTATACCTACTGGATGGACCCCCAACATCAGGAAACGCCCTATACGCTCAAAGTTAAAGGGAAAGAGATTACCGTGCTATCCTATTTCCAGGATCTTAACGATTATTCGAGCTACCAGCGAGCGGGGAGGACCCCGCGAGATCTGTTGCAGATGTGGAAAGACTGCTTTGATTGCCTTTATGAAGAAGGCGAGACGGATCCCAAGTTCATGATGTGGGGCAATCACCCGTTCGTCGGCGGCAGACCTTTCCGTGCGCACTTGCTTCGGGAGTTTATTCGCTACGCGAAAAGCCATAGCAAAGTCTGGTTCGCTCCGGCCGGCGAGATCGCCCAGTGGTTCCGCGAGAACCACCGCGATGCGCAAGTTGAAGCATGGCCCAACTTTGCGTTCGCCGGACGGGCCGGAAAGCTTACGGACTTGACAAAGCTGTAAGTGAGGCTTCGCTCAGTGTTTGCTGTAATCAGCGATACTTACCAAGTCTAAAAGAAAGACGCGATTGGCGAAAAAGAAAACTCACGAAGACGAGATCCGGATCGGCATCGAGGAACTCAAAAAAACCGGGCTCAATGCCGACGATGCGTCTCCGGCCCTCGTTTCGGCAATGCGAGACCATTTTGGCCGAGGACGAGCGAGCGACCTGGCTATCATCTTCGCTTTGGG
>DASQUN010000021.1:0-4270 GCA_035641275.1 Candidatus Udaeobacter sp.
ATGTATAAAGCCATTCGCACGGTGGGTCCCGAGCACTGCACGCTCTCGTCGGACGCCGGCGAGCCGCTGTTTCCGAATTCGGTGGAGTCGCTCCGTCTGCTGCGCGGCTACATGGCGGCGTTTGGCTGCACGGCGGACGACATCTACACGATGTGCACGGTGAACCCGTCCTTCATCGTCGGACTGAACCTGACGACAACGCAACGCGCGAGCGCGGCGTAATAGCGGTTGCTTAGCCGCTGCGCCTTAGTGCCGCAGAGTTGAAGACTCGAAAGAAGCGATGCGGCTGTGTGCTCGCTAGTGTTCCCTTCGGAGATGGCAGAAAGCCCTCGGCCCTGAGGCGAAGCACGGTGTCATCTTGCGGTGAGTTACTTGAGCCGTGTCCGAAAAGAGGACAGAGGAAAATATGCTCGCCCGATCGTTCTGCGCGCTTATCGTCGCCGCGCACGCAGCATTGATCTCTCTAGCGCCAAGCAGCGCGGCGGAATCTTCTTGCCCCTCGTAGAGGGCAGGGAGGGATAGCTCTCATGGCGTTTTGGAAAGACTCGCCGGACGCAAAAAGCTCTCGGACTTCAGGGTACTACTCGGAGACGACGAGGCCGCAGTCGACATTTTCCGATCTCGCCAGGACACTCAGTGCTCAAAGCCAGTTCGCTTGAGCGAAGTATCACGCCTTGTTATGTATGCTCACTGGAAAAGCGCGATAAGTCCAATTTCTGATACGCGGTTGGGTCGGTCAAGCAATCGACGAACGCCCAGCCGCGCTGGGCCGTTTGCGGATACGTCTCGGACGTCCGCCCGGACAGCGAGAAGTCTATTGCCCAGCCTTTTGAACGGAAGACGCCTAAAGTGTCTACCATCGGAATTTGCCTAGTTGTCGCAGGTCTCTATCACAACGCAATCATTGCGAGTCTGACACGGCGTCCCACTAGACTTCTCCTAAATCTCATGAGTGTCGCACCGCCGAGAACCGTGACCACTACTTCCACAGCTGTTTGTAGAATCCCTGTGACTCTAGCTCCTTTACAAAGCGGTCGTCGTAGAATTCTTCCGGCTTGGCCGTTTTCGCCTTAGGATTTCTCGCCGCAATCTGGTTCAACACTTCTTGGATGCCCTCGCGTGTGTTGTAGGGAATCTTGTCCACGTAATCCAACGCGTATTGATAAACGGTATCGACCGTCTTCGCATCAGTTGCGCGGCCATATTTGACAATCGCGCGCCGGCTGAGATCACGATCCGTAAACAGCCGATAGACAGCTTCGGAGTAGGCTTTTAGAAATCGCCGCGTCAGATCTCCGTTAGCATTAATAAAAGACCGCCGCGCCATAAAGGCATCGTGGGGAAAGTAAACTCCCGCCTTGCCCATGTTCATGAGTACCTTCGCCCCGGCCTCTTCGGCCCGTAGATTTGCTGGGCTCGAGAACGGAGCAGCGACAATAGCCCGTGTACGCAACATGGCCGCTGCGGCAAAGAGATCGCCTGTTTGTATGAGGGTCACATCCCGTCCAGGTTCGAGCCCTTGCTTGCGCAAGACATAGCGCATCGTGAAATCAGTCGAGGAGCCGAAACGGGTTACCCCGACCGCCTTCCCGCGTAAGTCATCGATCGTTTTGATGTCCGGTAAGGCCATGATGTAAAAAGCAGGAACTTTGACCATCGACCCGAACATAATGATGTCGGCTCCACCCAAGCTCGCATCAACAGCGGCGCTTCCCGCAGCCCCGGCGATTGGAAGATCGCCTCCCAACATCGCCTGCACCATCAGTGATCCCGACGCTATCAGCACGAGATGGGAATCGATGTCGTATTTTTCGAAAATCCTTCCCTCTTGCGCTACCCACATGCCGGCGAAAACCCCACTCGCGCTCGAATAGCCCATCGTCAAGCGATCCTTCGCCATCGTCAGACCCGGCAACACCATGATCAGCATCAAGCTAAAAACAGCCGTTTGAATTATTTTGTTCATATTGTTGATCTCCCTATCTCTTGATCCAGCCGAACCCACAAACAGCAGCTAGCGCCAAATTGGAGTATCTGTCAACTAACTTTTTTCAGATCCCTGTTGCCGTATGAATGCAGGACGTGTGACACGTGACAGCCCATCGATGATTGCTGTTGGCCTTCTGGATCTGATGGGCACATGGGTATGGAACGAAGCGACGCCTAACACTGAGTTGCTTGATGGAAGCGACGGTGCTTTATTTCCCGCCTCGCTCTCAGCGCAACTCGTTAGGCGCGCTCTTCTCTGTTCCGTCCGGTCTCGCATGTTTCTATGGGTGACCGATTATCCCGATCTCAAGACGACTGCTGCTTACGGAGTGCTGGATCGGGAGCGCGGTTTGGCTCAGCGCTCGTACTTCATTATGGATAAGCAAGGCGTTCTTCGCTACAAGAATGTTTTGGGCAGAGGGCACCCGTTGATTCCCAACGATCTTCTCGTCGAGGAGATCCAAAAGTTCCAGTGACCGAGAATCGGTGGCGAGTCATTCGATTACAACTCCGGACTTCCACTGCTGGGTAGGATCACAAATCTGCTTATCTTCCTGACACGCGCTTGGGTCGGGAAGTAAGCTGCGATGACTTCGCGGGATGTAGGCCATCGCGGCTACGCTTAGCCAGTCGGCGATGCGGAACGCGTCTATCGCGCGGCTTTTTGAACGAAGCTGAAATCAAAAACCTGGCTGGGCGGAACTTGCGTGGCGGCAGCGCCGCCGAGAGTTTTCTGGGTAAACTCGATCGCGCCTTTCATCCAATGATCATCAACCGATCCGTCTACCGATTGTCGACTCAGGTAGAGATCGTAGAGCTGCTCGATCAACGTAGCGTCTTTTATGCCCAGATACCCGGGCATGATTTTTACCATCTCGGCGCGGTTTTGCCGGGAAAACTGGAGGCCTTTGAGAGTGCCCTTGACGAAAGCCAGAACCTCAGAGGGGTTGGTTTTTATCTTCTCGTCGGTAACGCCGATCCCGCCGTTCGCATAAATCGACAAGTAATCGCCGGAATAAGCGATGCGGTTGAAGCCATCGCGTTGAAGAATGAAGTTTCTTGGCGGACTCAAAAGGGCCGCCGCTATGCGTCCGGTTCGAAGGGCGATTACGGTTTCTTCTTGGGCGCCGACAATGATCGTGGTCACGTCTTTGTTCGGCGCAAGGCCGTTTTTCTGCAGTATCATTTGCATCATGAGGTCGTTGGAGCCGCCCCGAGATGAAATGCCGACGATTTTCCCCTTTAGCTCCTGGACGGATTTGAACTGGGGCTGGGAAACCAATTCGAACTGAGGCTTGGACGAGGAAATGAACACGAGTTTTGCCGGCAAACCGCGCACACCCGCGGCAATCGTCGAGCCAGACGCCGAAGTGTAGTCCACGGAGCCGCCCAGAAGGGCCTGCATACCCACGGCGCCGCGAATAAGGATCACTTCGACATCGAGGCCTTCTTCACGGTAGAAACCTTTGAGTTGGGCGACTTTGAAGGGAAGCTCGGAAATGGAGATTCCGGTCGTAGAAAATCTAACTTTTTTCAATTGCGCTAAAATGGGTGTCGCAGCCATCGTCAAAAAGAGAACCACAAGAAAGGGGACATACTTCATTCGCATATCGCCTCCTTCTAAGACTGAGGTGAATCGAGTGTCCGGTTTGATTTTGGCCGCCTTGCTCCTTTCAATCACTTTACGAAAAAGTACTGCGGCGGATGCCTCATTCTCGACACGTTTTTACTCCTCGCCGTCGACCGGAGAGACAGAGGTTAGGGGCGCCTAATTGAAGAGTGCCAGTTGAGTCCATAACTTTAGCTCACGTAATTTTGAGCAGCTTCCTTGCGTTGCCCTCGAGAATCGCCTGCTTCTCTGTTTCCGAGCAGGGCATGGCTTGGACTTTATCGACGCCCATCCAATCGCCGAGGATGTAAGGAAAGTCGGTTCCCAGCATTAGATGTTCAGAGCCGACTTTTCTTGTCAGAAATTCGAGCGTGTCGACGTCATAGACCAGCGTATCGAAATAAAGATTCTTGAGGTAGGCGCTCGGCGCTGATGAGCAGCGCGGTGCGTTGGGCCGGTCAGCGCGCCGGGTAGCCTGTTTTCCGGTAAGAAATTCTCGATCAAAGCGACTCACATGATAGGGAAAAAATCCACCACCATGGCACGTACAGAGTTTTAAATTGGGAAATCGGTCAAAGACACCGCTGTAAATGAGAATCCCCAGTGAAAGGGTGGTGTCAGCCGGGTTGCCGCAGACCAAACGGAGCCCAAAGGAGCCCATCAGCTCGGTTC
>DASQUN010000022.1:0-6900 GCA_035641275.1 Candidatus Udaeobacter sp.
CTGCATTCTCCAACTTCCTTGACGCTTCCGGGAACAGTCTGTTATATAAACAACATACGGAAAAAGCAGAACTTAGATGCAAGAATTTGACGTGTTAGTTATCGGTGGTGGAGCGTCAGGGCTGAGAGCAGCCATAGCCGCAAAACATGCGGGAGCGAATGTCGCCCTGCTCACAAAAGTCCATCCCTTGAGAACCAACTCAGGAGTCGCTCAAGGCGGTCTCAACGCTCCGCTGGGTAAAGACGACTCCGCGGAGAAATTTGCTGAAGATACGCTCCTGGCAGGGGACGGCCTTTGTGAGCCTGAAATTGTCCGGAGCCTTGCCGCTCAAGCTTCCAAAGAAATCATTTGGCTCGAGCGAATGGGGGTTCCCTTTAACCGGGACAAAGAAGGACGATTGGATCGGCGGCATTTCGGGTCAAACGGCCGGAATCGCACTTGCTACGCGGATGATCGCACTGGGCACATCGTCCTGCAGGTACTTCACGAGCAGTTTCAGCGCGCGCAGATCCCATCATTTGAAGAATGGTATGTTACGTCATTGGCAGTCGAGGGAGGGGTCTGCCTCGGAGCCATTGCCCTGGGTCTCAGAGGGGGAAAACTCGAATCGTTTTCGGCCCGTTCGGTCGTGATAGCTACCGGCGGATTTACGCAGCTCTATGTCCCCTCCACCGCGTCACTTGGAACCACCGGCGACGGTCAATGCTTGGCCTATGACGCGGGCGCTCAATTGATGGACATGGAGATGATGCAATTCCACCCGACAGTTTTTGCCAAGAAGCAAGGTCTTTTGATCACGGAAGCGGCCCTAAGCGCAGGCGCTGTGATCGTCGATCAGAAAGGCGGATCCATAACAGATCCAAAAGGGATGCCGCGGCATAAAATTTGTCTTTCCATCCACCACGCCATGCAAAACGGAGGCGGCGCCGTCTCCCTTGACCTGCGCCCCATGGGCAAAGAAAAATTGCGAGCTTATTTTCCTCAAACTCAAGAATTGGTCCGGACTGTTGCTGGATTGGACGCTACGAAAGACCTCGTGCCCATTCGCCCGGTAGCCCACCGGCCGATGGGAGGCATTGAGACCAATGCCGCTGGAGAAACATCCATTGCGGGTTTGTTTGCCGTCGGAGAATGCGCGTGTAACGGTCTCAACGGCGCCGGGCGCCTTGCGGGAAATACTCTTAGCGAAGCGATGGTTTTTGGCAGAACGGTGGGCGAGGCGGCGGCGAAGCACGCAACCGCCGCATCGAAAAAGAATTTTCCAGCGGCGATGCTAGCTGACGAAGAAAAACTGCTCGCAAAGATTTCTTCTGGGAACTCCTCTAAAGATACTTTGGGAAAGATCCATAGCGAACTGGGCTCGTTGATGAACGAAAAGGTTGGTCTCATCCGCAACCACACGGGATTGCAGGAGGCATTGAATCAGATTCACAGTCTGAAGGATCGGTACTCAAGGCTTCGAGTCAAGAATCCCTCGAGGATCTATAACTACGAGCTTACCTCTTATCTTGAGTTGGGCTCGATGCTAACCCTAGCAGAGATTGTGGCGTCGGCAGCAGCGGCACGGACCGAGAGCCGAGGGGCGCATCAGCGAACGGATTTCCCGGAACGAGACGACACAAACTGGAAAAGCCACGCCCTGATGAGCTTGGTCGATGGAACCGGCCAACTGCAGAAGAAGCCAGTTGCCGCCGGATAAGAACCGGGAGAGGGGGTTTTGATGCAAGTTACTTTCAAAGTTTATCGCAAGGACCCTGAGAAAGACGGCAAACCGGGTCGCTCCAACTATCCGCTGGATTTGCCGGAGGATGCCACGGTTTTGGAGGCTCTGCTAAAAATCCGTGACGAGAGCGACAGCACACTCGCTTTCCGCGGCTCTTGCGGCCGGGGTTACTGCGGAGAGTGCATGATGCGCGTAAATGGCAGTACCCGCCTCGCCTGCACTGCAAAGGTGCCTGACTATACCAAAAAGGGCCCGGAAATTTCTCTCGACCCGCTGCGCAACGTCCCCGTCATCAAGGATCTCGTTTTCGATTGGGACGCCTTCATGTGGAACAAGATTAAAGAGGTCAAGCCGTGGCTGGAGCCTGAGGGTTCGTCCGTGAACGGCGAAAATTTGCTCTCGGACGCTGAGATGCAGGATCTAAGAAAAGTGATGAGTTGCTTTTACTGCGGCATGTGCGACGAGGGTTGTACCGTTTTGCCAGTCGATTTTAATTTTCTCGGCCCTGCCGCCTTAACCAAGGCTTACCGGTTCGCCTTTGATCCACGGAACAAAGATTCTCGGGAACAAGTGAAGATCGTTGAAAAACCCAAGGGTATTTGGGATTGCGTTCACTGCTACGAGGCCGACGAACATTGCCCCAGAGGCATTGAGCCCACAAAGCGCATTGTTGCCTTGAGAGACAGGGCCTTCAAGTCTGGGATTACTCATGCGGCCGTTGCCCGGCACCATACGAGCTTCGTCGCGTCGGTTAAGGAAAGCGGCTGGCTGGATGAGGGACGACTTGCTGTAGAGTCTGAAGGGCTAACAAATATTAAAGGGCTCATGAAACTTCTTCCCACCGCTGCCAAAGCGATGACGCGCGGGAAGGCGCCCCTCCCTTATCTACATCCGAAGAGGCCTGGGGCTGATAAAATCAAGAAGATCTTTCAGAAAGGAGAGCAAGAGACAAAATGAAATATGCTTTCTATCCAGGATGTGTCTCCCGCGGCGGCTGTCCCGAGCTCTATCCATCGGCGGTAAAAGTCTCAGCCAAACTGGATATCCAGCTAGAAGAGCTTAAAGATGTGGGCTGCACCGGCGCCGGGGTCCTCCCCCAATACATCTCCGACCCCATCAATGCCCGCACGTTCGCCAAGGCAGAATCGTTGGGTCTCCCTCTCATGACCATTTGTAGTACCTGCACAGGAGTGATGAGCCTGGCCAACTATCGGCTAAAAGGCGATCCGGAGTATCGAGCAAAAATCAACCAAGAGTATCTCTCCGAGGAGGGGCTCGAGTATAAAGGGACAACCGAGGTCAAGCATCTCCTCTGGGTCCTTTTTGAAGACTACGGTATCGAGCGGTTAAAGTCGTTGCTTCGAAAACCTCTGAAAGGTCTGAGGGTCTCTCCTTTTTATGGTTGCTATATCCGCCGTCCTCCCGAGGCGATCACTCCCACTAAAGAATTAAATCGGCGAAAAAATTACCTCGATGAACTGATTGAGATTTTGGGCGCTGAGTTAGCGGACATCAGCGGAAAGGGAAAGTGCTGCGGATTTCCGATTCTGACGGCTAACGAGGAAAACTCCCTGGCGATGGTTGGCAAGCATACGGGCGAAGCAAGAGAAAAAGGCGCCGACTTTATGGTTACCCCTTGTCCTCTCTGTCATCTGAATCTGGACGGGAACCAAACCAGGGCAGAAGCACAAGAGGGAAAAGAAATCGGACTGCCGATTCTCCACTTGCCCCAGTTCTTGGGCCTGGCGCTTGGCTTTGACCCCGGTGAGATGAATCTCAAACGTCACATTGTCTCAACCCAGACAGTCGAATCCAAGGTCAGCATGCTTACGTAGAGTGGAACCCGGAGAGAAAAAGCTCAACCCTGTAGTCTTGGCCCAGCAGATCCTCAAGTTCCGCAAGGAGAAGCACCCCTACGGCTATAACTATGCGTTGAGGGTTCGTTTAGGGCACGCGGAGATTCAGGATCTCACCGCCATAGCCGAGATCCTTTCCGCTGTGGAAGAGCTCGGGTATGAAATCGTCAAGAAACCTAAATGAGTCACTTGAGCCAACGTGAAATGCCGAACCTTGTCAAATCTTCAAGGAGCTTTGACACGCGTTTGAGCAGCGTATAAAAACCCAACGATGTTCACGCATGATATTATCCTTGTGGGCGGTGGCGGCGCCGGCCTGCGCGCCGCCATAGCTGCCGCAGAACAGTCCAGCAAACTCTCCATCGCAGTTGTATCAAAAGTCTATCCGATGCGAAGCCACACGGTGTCAGCGGAGGGTGGCACGGCCGCCGTCTTGCGGGAATACGATAATTTAGATCTCCACGCCAAGGATACGATCTTCGGCGCCGACTTCCTCGCCGATCAGGACGCAGTCGAAGCCTTTATCAAAGAAGCTCCCGGAGAACTACTCCAGCTCGAGCACTGGGGCTGCCCCTGGAGTCGCGACCCCGATGGACGGGTCAGCGTTCGAGCCTTTGGCGGTATGACTGTCGATCGCACCGCCTTTGCCGCCGATAAGACCGGCTTTCACATGCTTCACGCCCTGTTTCAGACCTCTCTCAAATACGACAACGTTGTCCGCTACGACGAGTTCTATGCGACGTCACTCATGGTTGATAACGGAGCGGTCCGCGGGGTAACTGCCATCAACATTTATAATGGCCAATTGGAAGTTCTAGCCGGAAAGGCCATCATCCTCTGCACCGGCGGCGGCGGGCGCATCTTTCCGTTTACCACCAACGCCGCGATTAAGACCGGCGACGGAATGGCGCTGGCGTACCGCGCCGGCGTCCCGCTGAAAGACATGGAATTTGTCCAGTATCACCCCACGGGACTGCCCGGAACCGGCATTCTCATCACAGAGGCCTCGCGCGGTGAGGGCGGCTGGCTTAAAAACAAGGACGGCTACCGTTATCTTCAGGATTATGGCCTCGGACCGCCAACGGATGAACCGGTCCACCGCAAGATGGAGCTTGGTCCGCGCGATATCCTGTCGCGCTGCCACATGCAGGAGTTCTACAAAGGACGCACCTTCGAGGGTCCATATGGCCACTACGTCCATCTCGATCTGCGACACCTAGGGGAGGAAAAGATCAATAAGAAAATCCCCTTCGTGCGCGAGCTGGCACATAAATACGTCGGCATCGATCCGGTCCACGAGCCTATACCCGTTCGCCCGGTAGTCCATTACATGATGGGCGGGATCCATACCGACATGAATGGAAAAACGCCGCTGGAAGGCCTCTATGCCGCTGGAGAAACGGCGTGTGTCTCGATCAACGGCGCCAATCGCCTGGGCTCGAATTCGCTCACCGAGTGTTTGGTCTTTGGCGCGCGCGCCGGTCGGGCCGCCGCCCAGCACGCTGTGGCGCAGCCGCTCCTCACTTCCAATCCGCTGGCCGCGCTGGCCAGAGACGAACAGCAACATCTCGACCGGCAGTTTCTCAAGAAGACAGACGGCAAAGAGCGCATCGCCACGATTCGTCAGGAGATGCAAGCCGCGATGGAGGAGGGAGCAGGCATATACCGCAAAGAGGAAGAAATGAAAAAGACCTGCGATACCTTGCGAGAGCTTCGCGAGCGATTTTCCAACATCGCAATTGACGACAAGGGCGAAGTATTCAATACCCAGGTGATCGCCGCCTTGGAGCTCGACTGTATGCTGGATGTGGCCGAGGCTGTCGCGCATTCCGCGCTCAACCGCAAGGAGTCGCGTGGCTCCCACACGCGCACGGACTTTCCGAAACGTGATGACCAAAACTTTCTGAAGCACACCCTCGCCCACCGCACGGCGCAAGGACCGAGGATCGAATACTTGCCGGTAACGATCACGCGCTGGCAGCCGGAGGAACGCAAGTACTGAGTTGATGAGGACTGAGAGGAGGACAATGGCTGAACCGACTATTACATTGAACGCCACGCGCTACCGGCCGGGTCAAGACCGGGAGCCAACGACCCAGTCCTACGCCGTCCCCTACCGCGAGGACTGGGTCGTCCTGGATGCGCTGAACCATATCAAGGACCATATCGACGGCACGCTGACCTATCGCTGGTCATGCCGCATGGGGGTCTGCGGTAGCTGCGGGATGATGGTCAACGGAGTGCCCAAGCTCACCTGCGCCGCTTTCCTGCGCGACTATTACCCGCACGAAATCCGTGTCGAACCTCTGGTCAACTTTCCCATCATCCGAGATCTGGTCATCGACATGAGTGATTTCCTAGACAAGTTGAAAAGCGTGAAACCTTGGATTATTCGCAAGGAAGAAAAACCCGTCAGTCAGGGCGAATACCTGCAGACGCCGGCAGAACTCGAGGCTTTCCACCAGTTTACGCAATGCATCAACTGCATGCTCTGCTACGCGGCCTGCCCGGTTTACGGGCTTGAGCCGAAATTTCTGGGCCCGGCCGCCATCGCTCTCGGCTATCGCTACAACATGGACTCCCGTGATCAGGGCAAGGACCAGCGCGCCGTGCTCGGCGACCACGACGGCATCTGGGACTGCACTTTTGTCGGAGAATGCAGCGTCGTGTGTCCCAAGGATGTAGACCCCGCCGCCGCCATCCAGCGCTCGAAGGTGGACACCACCAAGAGCTGGTTTCAGTCTATCCTGATGCCCTGGGGGCAACGATGAGCGCAAGGCGACCCGACCCATCCAAGCTCTACCATAGGGAGATGTCAGCCACTTGGTGGCTGAAGAAGCAGAGCTATTTTCTTTTCATGCTGCGCGAGCTCTCAAGCGTCTTTATAGCGATCTTTCTGATCGTATTCCTGGTCCAGATCTATCAATTAACTCGGGGGCCTGAAGCCTACGCCGCCTTCGCTCGGAAACTTAGCTCGCCGGGATGGATCATCTTCAACCTCATTACATTTCTGTTTGCCCTCTATCACAGCATCACCTGGTTTCAGTCTTCCGCAATCGTCTTGGCCCTGCGCTTTGGCGAGCGCGAGGTCCCGCGCAATCTCTTTGTCGCGCTGAACGTCGGTGCCTTGGCAGTCGTTTCTTTGATTATTTTGGTGCTGTTCCTAGCTCTCAAAGGTTAACCTATGACAGAAGCAAAAAGTACCGAACCCTTGTGGTGGGGTCTGTTCTCAGCAGGAGGCGTTGTTGCTGCCTTCCTTGTCCCCATTCACATCATTATCTTCGGCTTTGCGCTGCCACTTGGCTGGATCTCCGACAGCGG
>DASQUN010000023.1:0-2463 GCA_035641275.1 Candidatus Udaeobacter sp.
GTCATAGAGCAGCCCGCGCGACCAGACATTAGCGGTGGCGCCGTAGCGCGACAGCCCGATCTTCTTGCCCTTGAGCTCGGCCGGATGGCTCACGGTTCCGGCCGCAATATAGATGTTGCGATGACGCGGACCGCGGGTGAAGAATACCGGCAGGGCCAGAAAACGCCGGCTCACTTCATGGGTGCGCAGAAAGGTCGCGGTGGAAAGTTCGCAAACGTCGAACTCGCTTTGTTCGAATCGATGGTGCTGCTCACCCGGCGAAAGCGAATCGTGAATGATCTTGATGCGGTAACCTTCGACCTCGACTCTGCCGTCGATAATCGCCCTCGTGCGCGGTTCGGCCGCGATCCCTATGGTGATTGTGGGTATTTCCATCGCAATGGCTCCAGTCTGCATGGGCGTTTGCGGTTGCATTTCACAATGTTTCAGCGACGCACGACCAGACGCGCTACCTTCCCCGCGAACTGGGAGCAGTTGCTCCGTCGTGCCGATGGCCCTATCGATCTTCGCAACAGCCCTCGGCGCGAACTATAGTTACTTACCCTCGCCCTCCGAGAGCGGGAAGCTGTGAAAAAATCAGCCGCCGCCCTTCGACTGGCTCAGGACGAGCGGCTACGTGCTTGATGTTTTGACCGTACAAACCGCTCGTGGTGAGCTTGTCGAACCATGAGCGGATTTTTTCACAGCTTCAGGGCGGTGAGGGCGGCCTGGCGGTTTGACGCGAGTGAGAAGCATATCAGCGCGCGGCATCTCACTGGTCGCCAGCGCGTTCCTCGCGGTAAAGGCCGAGTGCCATGAACGTAGGCGCGTCAGTCATCGAGAACAGGATCGAATCACCCTCTGCCCGGTTTTCGTGGCTGTGCCAGTGCCAGGCCGGCACTACGAAGATATCGCCCTGGTTCCACTGCAGTGTCTGGCTATCGACGACGGTCGCGCCGCTGCCGCGAAAAACATGATAGATCACGTTGCTGTTGTGTCTATGGGTATTGGTTTTCTGGTCTCGATTGAGAAGCTGCACTTCGCATGAGAAGGTCGGCAAAGTCGCGCCGCCGTGCACGGGATGAACGTATCGCAAGTGAATGCCGTCGTATGGATCGCCGCCGCTGCCTCTCAAAGCCTCTAATGTGGCGGCTGTTTCTTGCCAGGTATAGAGGAATGGCGGCGTCTGAAAATCCGATTTCAGCCAGCTCGGGCGGGCGTGGCCAAAGATTTTCGCCGAATAGTTTTTCGGACGCTCGACCAGCTGCTGCTCCTGCGGATAGTCTTCATACATTCGCGCGCCGATCCCCGTCAGCCGCACGTCCAAGCCGTCGAGCCAGTAAACGGGCTCTTCGGAGCCATTGTAATGGTCATGCCAGGTCCAGTGCGGCGTGGTCAAAAAGTCGCCTTCTTGCATCGGCAGCTGCTCGCCTTCCACAACGGTGTAGGCTTTCGGCGAGCCCTTGAGAATGAAACGGATGGCGGAAAAATTGTGTCGATGGGCCGACGCGACTTCTCCCGGTAAGACGCATTGGACCGACATGTGTATGGTGTGCGTCATTCCCACTTTCAATCCAGGGTTTTTCAAGGTGATGGTTCGCCGGCCGGTTTTCTCCATGGGCACCAACTCGTTGGCCCACATCAGGCCCTGGTAGATATCGCTCCACTTCCACAAAAACGGCCGGATGGCTCCTTGCTCCACGTGGCGGTTCCAATGGCCGCCGAGGTTTCTTTCCGCCAACCATTGATCGAGTTCATTTAAATTCATGGCATGCTCTCTTTGGTTTCAACCCACCGCGTTAGTGTCCTGGCGCAGAAGTTAGGCGACATGATTGTCCCCTCACTCGGCCGAAAAATCTCCCCTTCCCCTCTTTTCCAAAGAGGGGTTAGAAATCCCAGGAAGAAAATTCCCCCTTTGAAAAAGGGGACAAGGGGGATTTGAGTTCAGCTTCAGCTAGCGACATCGTTTAGACTTCTTAAATGAACTTCTGAGACACCACGCTAGCGCGACCCCGACTCGCGCAAAACTTCTCGCAGCAGAGTAAAATCAACCGCGTCATCGCGATTGGGCGTGCCCTTGACCGCGCCGCTCTGAATTCCGGCTTCGATTAGATTTCTGTACGCTTCGTCGCTCAAGAGCCCGTCGATGCTGACGGTGCGGCCGCCGCTTTCCGAGGCCGCAACGGAAAGGTCGCGGTCCATGTTCAATGCCTTGGCAACGAATTCGCCGAAATCGGCGGGCCGTTCGCGCATCTCGCGGGTCGTCCGCAGGAGCGCGCGCAACATGCGCTTGACGGTCATCGGGTGGTCCTTGAGAAATTTGTCGGACGTCCCCAAGCCCGAGGTAGGTAGTTCCACGATATCTCCGACAAAAAGTAATTCCCGGCCGCCTAATTTTTTCGCTTCGATATGCCACGGCGCGCCGATTTGAATGGCCTGGACTACACCACTCTTTAGAGCGCCAAGTTTAGACTGGTCGTCGCC
>DASQUN010000024.1:0-4538 GCA_035641275.1 Candidatus Udaeobacter sp.
GAGGCGTTTCGGATTGGCCTGGCGAATCGAGTGGTGGAACACGAAACTCTGATGGACGAAGCTCGCAAGCTTGCGAGCCGGCTTAAGAGCGGCCCCCTCTATGCGTTGGGAGTCACCAAAGAGTTAATGGAGCGCGAGGCAAATATGGATCTGGCCCAGGCGTTGGAGTTAGAGGCCGAGGCGCAGGCCCGTTGCATGCAGATGTCCGATTTTAAAGAAGGCTTCAAGGCGTTTTTGGAAAAGCGCGCTCCGATATTTAACTGCCTTTAGGTCGACAAAACGAATGCTGCCGATCTTGGATCAAGATCATGTCGAACTGGGCAAGCGAATCCGTGCATGGCTGCAAGAGCATTGGGGCTCGCTTAACCGGCAAGCCAGCAACGTTGAAGAAGAAGCCCGCCGGCTTGTGAAGTTGTTAGGTGAGGCGGGGTTCCTTGCTTACGTTGTTCCCAAAGCATTTGGCGGCCGGCGAGAAAAGGTTCAAGCTCGTGACCTTTGCATACTCAGGGAAGAACTGGCGCGCTGCTCGTCGCTCGTCGATGCCATGTTCGCGATGCAGGCCCTGGGCAGCTATCCGATCACGCTATACGGTTCGCAGGCGCAGCGAGAGCGTTATCTCCCCCCAATCGGCAAGGGGGCGGCTATTGCGGCCTTTGCCATCACTGAGCCTGAAGCGGGTTCGGATATAGCGTCGTTACAAACGCGAGGCATCCACCGCGGCAACGAGTATTGTCTGACTGGAGTCAAACGTTTCATCTCGAACGCCGGAATTGCCGATAGCTACGTCGTCTTTGCTTCCACTCAGCCTGAGAAGAGAGGCAAAGGCATCAGCGCCTTTGTCGTAGAAGGGGATAATCCCGGCTTGGTTATCAAAGAAAAGACGCAGTTGATATCGCCACATCCCATCGGTGCCATGGCGTTGGAAGAGTGCGTCATTCCAGAACATTCGATTGTGGGAAAAGAAGGAGAAGGACTGAACGTCGCGCTCGGTACTTTGGATGTTCTTCGCTGCACGGTTGGCGCCGCCGCCGTCGGTTTAGCCCGAAGAGGCATCGAAGAGGCAATTCGTTACAGCCAAGCGAGACACCAGTTTGGCCAGCCTTTGGCTCAGTTTGAAGCGATACAGTTCAAATTGGCGGAAATGGCGACCGAGCTAGAGGCCGCACGTCTGTTAGTCTATCAGGCTGCTTGGCTGCATGATTGCGAAGGTGACGATGCCAAGCAGACATCTTCTATGGCCAAGCTTTTCGCGACGGAGGGGGCACAGAAAATTGTCGATCAGGCTCTGCAAATTCATGGTGGGGCGGGATTGGTGGCAGGCAGTGTAATGGAGCGGCTGTATAGAGATGTGCGCGCGCTGAGAATCTACGAGGGGACTTCGGAGATCCAGAAGCTGATCATTGCACGCAGTCTACTGAACAAGTCATGAGGATTGAGAATGGAGGATTGAGGATCGATCTTCCATCCTCCATCTTCCATCTTCGGTCCAACGAGGAGGGAGAATGGATTTTGAGCTGTCAGAAGAATTGATCGCCGTTCGCGATCTGGCGCGAGAGTTCGCCGAGAGGGAGATTGCGCCTACGGCAGCGCAGGATGATAAGCAACACCACTTCCGCAAAGAACTGTTGCGCAAAATGGGCGAACTGGGATTTTTCGGATCCGTCATCCCCGAGCAGTATGGCGGTAGTGCCTCGGGATTTCTGGCCATGGTGTTGATCACGGAAGAAGTCGCGCGGGTTCACAGCGCCATGCGCGTCGCCATCAACATGCAAATGGGACCGGCTCTGGCGCTGCTCAGATTCGGCAGTGAGGAACAAAAAAAGCAGTGGATTCCACCGCTCGTGCGCGGCGACTCCGTCGGCTGTTTTGCCATCACCGAGCCGGATGCCGGGTCGGATGTGGCAGCGATTCGGACTACGGCCATGCGGAATGCGAACGGCTACGTTATCAATGGAACAAAGCTTTGGATTTCCAACGCGCCCGTGGCTGACGAAGGATTGGTTTATGCTTATACGGACAAAACCCAGAAACACCGCGGGCTCTCGGCTTTTTATGCGAATTTCGATCGGCCGGGTTTGACCCGCCGTCCGCTCGAGACCTTGGGCGCTCATGCGTCGCCTATCGGTGAATTAACGTTCGAGAATTTTCAATTGCCGACGGAAAACCTGCTTGGCCAGGAGGGCGACGGATTCAAAATTTGCATGTGGCAGCTCAACCAGACACGTCTTAACTGCGCGGCCGGAGCGCTCGGGGTGGCGCGCGCGGCCCGCGAGGCGGCGGTGAGCTATTGCAACCAACGGCAGCAGTTCGGGCAGAAAATCGGAGAGTTTCAGATGAATCAAGATCTTATCGCCCAGATGGTCGTGCACGAAGAAGCCGCTCGCTTACTCGTTTACCGCGCCTCTTGGCTCGCGGATCAGAACCGGCCCAATAATCTCGAGGTATCGATTGGGAAATATACTGCAGCCGAAGCGGCGGCCTTTGCCGCCGATGCGGCGCTCAAGATACTCGGGGCCTACGGCTACTCCACCGAGTTTCCCATCGAGCGATACTATCGCGACGCCAAGTCCTACCAGATCGTGGAAGGCTCCTCGAATATTCAAAAAATCATCATTGCCCAGGACGCGTTAGGATATCGGAAGGCGAATCGATAGCGATCTTAAGGATGCCTTAGATGCACAGTCGGTTTCTTAGGGACGGACTGAGGCCTTAGTGGCTAACAGGTCGCCCACCACGGACGCGTGAAAACCGCATGCCAGCTGACTCGAATGGCAGTCAGCGACGAAGTTTGGCGGACGGTGATAGTCGAGCGGTATATCTTCCTTATCTATAGCGATGCAGCGGATCACTATTTTCACTGACGGAGCGTGCCGAACCAATCCAGGGCCTGGCGGTTGGGCGGCGGTTCTTATTTATCAAGGCCGGCAAAGGGTGCTATCCGGTAGCGCTCGAAGTACGACCAATAATCGGATGGAGCTAACGGCGGCGATCGAGGCGCTCAATGCCCTAAAACGCCGCTGTGCGGTGGAGCTATTCACCGACTCCGAATACCTTCAAAAAGGCATACAGAGCTGGTTGCCACGGTGGAAGAGGCGCGGGTTTCGCACGATCGATGGCCAGCCAGTCAAGAATCAAGATCTCTGGCAGAAGCTCGAGCAGGCCGCCAGCCAGCACGAAGTTCAATGGAAGTGGGTTAGGGGTCATGCGGGCAATCGAATCAACGAGCTCTGCGACCGGCTCGCCAAGGAAGCCCTCGTATGCGGATTGAGTTCCTCAGAAGTTAGGAAAGCCCAGCGTTAAGATGGGGACAAAAGAACTTGCGGTCTCTCTCCGGAAGGGTGGATCTGAATCCTCACTCGAATTCCGTAGACTTCCTCTATCGTCTCTTCCGTAAGAACTTCGTTTGGCGTTCCATCACGATAAATCTTTCCGCCACAAAGCATCACAAGACGGGGAAAGAAAAGGGCGGCGAGGTTGAGGTCATGGAGCGCGGCAATGATCGTCAGGCCATGCTCGCGATTGAGTTGCCGTATCAGCTCGAGAATCTGGACTTGGTGTCGCAAATCGAGAAAGGCGGAAGGCTCGTCGAGTAACAGAATTTCAGGCTCCTGCGCCAAGGCACGAGCGATGATCACCCGCTGTTTTTCGCCGCCGCTCAGTTCGTGAAGATAGCGATTGGCGAGAGACGAGGTGTCGGTCAGCTCCATGCTCTTGCGCGCCGCTTCCAGGTCCTTCTCGCCCTCAAAGGCGAGCGGACTGTGATGGCTCGCTCTTCCCATCAAGACGATCTCGGCCACCGTGTAGGGAAAATTGATTTGGCTCTCTTGAGGCACCACGGCAAACAAGCGACTGAGCTCTCGTCGCCCGTAGCTTCGAATGGCTTTGCCGTTCAGCTTGACTTCGCCTTTTCCCGCCAAAACCGCTGACAGCACCTTGAGCAAAGTCGTCTTGCCTGAACCGTTGGGACCCAGGATGGCAACCATCTCCCCCTTTTCGACGAAAAGCGATAAGTGGTCGAGCACCCACCTCTGGTTGTAAGCGAACACCAGATTGCGAATTTGGATAGCCGGATTCATAAGGCCAATTTCTTGCGTCCCTCACGATGGAGAAGAAGAATAAAAAAGGGTCCGCCCAAAAATGCCGTGATGATTCCGACCGGCAGCTCAGCGGGAGCGAGCAGGATGCGAGCGAGCGTATCGGCCCAGCTTAGGAAGATTCCGCCGGCGAGAAACGACGCCGGTAGTAACAGCCGGTGATCGCTGCCGACTATGAGGCGCATGACATGCGGAATCATCAGTCCGACAAATCCGATCATCCCACTCACCGAGACCATGGCGCCGATCATTAACGATGAGGCGACAAAAATCTGCCGCTGCACCGCACCGATCTCCACGCCTAGCTGCATGGCTGTCTCCTCGCCCATCGTGATCAGATTGAGCGACAAGCCTTTGGCCCATAGCCAGAGGAAACCCAAGACGATGTAGGCCCAGATGAAGGCCACCGTAAGGTAGGCGCGCGTCGAGAGACTCCCCATGAGC
>DASQUN010000025.1:0-6986 GCA_035641275.1 Candidatus Udaeobacter sp.
GGGCCGGCTTCATGTCTGAGTTAATCGCTTGACGCCTCATTTCAGACAGGACTTCCGTCAGTTCACATCGAATTCCGTAGTAAACAGTAAATTCATAACTGCCGAGCAAAACTTCCCGCGCGAAAGTCTAAAAAAACCCAGACTGAGTGGTTGCCGCTTCGAAGCTCAACATAGCTTGATTATTAGGACCAATTGCTTGGGGTGAGAGGTTGATGCCGAAACACCGTGACGGCTAATCGGCAGCAGTCGAACTTTCGGCGCAACCAGGCAATCCGTTCTCGGGATCGAAACCTACTTACTTGCATCATGATAGTCAACTTGGCATCTGGTATCTAACTTGCATTATGATAGTGACAACAGGAGGTTTTAACCTATGAAGGTCCGTGACTCAGTTGCATTTGTAACAGGCGCAAACCGAGGACTCGGTTTGGTATTTGCGCAAGAACTGCTCGCTGCCGGGGCGCAAAAGGTCTACGCAGCAGCACGACACCCAGAACTCATCACGCTCGACGGGGTGGATCGGGTGCCGCTAGACGTGACGAAACCCGACACCATCGTTGCTGCCGCGCGCGAGTATACCGACGTCAACCTGCTCATCAACAACGCTGGAATTTCCCTTTGGACAGGTTTCCTTTCACCCGCCGCGGTCGAAGCCGCTCGGTCAGAAATGGAGACCAACTACTTTGGGCCGCTCCTGGTCAGTCGCGCATTTGCCCCAGTCCTCGCGAAGAACGGCGGTGGCGCCATTGTCAACGTTCTCTCCATCCTGAGTTGGATCGCAGTTCCCGATGGCGGAACGTACAGCGCTTCCAAGGCTGCCGCCTGGGCTTTGACGAATTGGCTACGGACCGGGCTGCGCGAGCAAGGTACACAAGTTGTGGGTGTGCACGCCGGCCCGATCGACACCGATATGGCGAGTCAGCTCACGCTTCCAAAGGTCAAGCCCGTCGACGTCGTCCGGCAAGTGCTGAGTGCAATCGAAGCTGGCCAGGATGAGGTGCTCGCCGACGACATGACGCGACAGATCAAGGCTGGACTATCGAATGAGCCGGGCATTTACCTCGACTTCGATCCGGACCGCGATCTTGCGACGGCGGCATAAGCCAAGCGCAGAGTAAGGAGTAATCGCATGACTAACGAGAACGAAATGCTAAACGAGTCGAACGCGGATCAGACGAACGGCGGCGCTGCGACGACTCAAGACGTACTCAGACATCACCTAAGTTGCCTCGCGAAGCGTGACCTCTCCGGCATGATGGCGGACTACGCGCCCGATTCGAAGTTCTTCACGCCGGATGGCATCTTACGTGGTTCGGCCGCGATTCGGGAAGTCTTCGCAAGATTGTTGGAAGAGTTCGCAAAGCCGGGTATGTCCTTTGAGATGCTCCGGCAGGAGGTCGAGGCGACACCGCCTACATTATTTGGAGGGCCAAGACAGCGGACAACCGCTTCGATTTCGCGAGTGACACTTTCGTCGTGCAGAACGGAAAGATCGTGACCCAGACATTTGCCGCGAAGATCTTACTGAAGTGATCCATAGTCAGCGTTAATGAGACACCGGCACAGAAAGGAGACCAAACAATGCCCGTAGCTAAAATTCATGTGCTCGAAGGCCGCTATAACGAGGCTCGTCTTGGCAGGGTATCGGAGGCGATTCAACAAGGACTCATCGCCGCATTGGGCATCCCGCCCGACGATTTCTTCCAGATCATTCATGTCCTGCCTCCGGGCCAATTCCGGCACACGCGGTCATTCCTCGGACTCAACTACTCGGACGACCTCATTTTATTGGAGATCACCTTTATAGCAGGCCGTCCGAAGGAGAAACGACTCGGCCTGCTACAGACATTGAACGATGGCGTTGTTGCGGCTGCTCAGATCTCTCCTGATGATCTGCTGATCACGTTGTACGAGACGTCGGGAGAGAACATTTCATTTGGCCGCGGCCTCGCTCAACGGGCTCATTCTCTCGAGTCGTCGGCAAAATTAGAAGAGATCAAGGAGACACATTATGACGCGGTTACTGGAAGGTAAGCAGCACCTACAGAAAAAGACCACCTGCGGATTGGAGGAAACAACGGAATCGAAAACTTTCTTGGCCACAGGCGCGGCGGGTAACACAGGATCAAAGGTCACGCAATTTTGTTGGAGAAACAACATAAGGGCAGAAGACAGCCAACGACGTTGCATGCTTTACGGAGGATGACGTGCTTGACGTAATTCTAAAGAGGAGGTTCGAGCAACCTGATGAGCTGCGGCACTTTGAAAAAGGCAAGTTCGAGGTGGTCCATATTGCGGGCATGACCATCGGCCGTGCGACATACTTGCCGGGTTGGAAGTGGTCCGAGCATGTTGGGAGGTCCATCGGGAAAAAGAGTTGTGATGTGGAGCATGTGGGCATCGTTCTTTCCGGGCGAGCGACTGCCGCCATGGACGATGGCGAAGTAATCGAGATGAAAGCGGGTGATGTTTTCTATATTGCGCCTGGGCACGACAGCTGGGTCGTCGGAAATGAGCCGTATGTCTCTCTGCACCTGATGGGTGCGAGCCAGTACGCAGTTCACAAATAACAGGAGGGATTGTGACGGTGCGCTCGAACAGCTCCGTTGGCCTGACATATATTCGGTCCCGGTAAAGGTTCGAATCGAGTAGCAAAAAAAATGATTAGGCACAAAGAAGGGAGAAGAGTTATGCCATACATTACAGTTGGGAAGGAAAACACAGGGAACATCGAGCTTTATTACGAAGACCACGGTTCGGGTAGGCCGGTGGTCTTGATTCACGGATATCCATTGAGCGGTGCCTCCTGGGAAAAGCAGGTCCCGGCGCTCTTGGATGCGGGTTACAGGGTCATCACCTACGATCGCAGAGGCTTCGGCAAATCCAGCCAGCCGAGCGAGGGCTACAACTATGACACGTTTGCAGAAGACCTTCACAAGCTGATCACCCAACTCAAGCTGCAGGAATTCACACTGGTGGGATTCTCGATGGGCGGCGGCGAAATCGCGCGCTACTTCGGGAAGTACGGTTCCAAGGGTGCCAGCAAGGCAGTCATCATCGGTGGTGTGCCTCCGTTCTTGCTGAAAACCGAAGACAACCCTGATGGCGTGGACGCCAGCGTCTTTGAGGGAATTCAGAAAGCAGTGGCCGCGGACCGCTACGCATTCTTTACGGAGTTCTTCAAGAATTTCTACAACACCGATCTGCTCCTAGGTAAGCGCGTCAGCGAGGAAGTAGTGCGCGCCAGTTGGAACGTCGCAGCCGGCGCGTCGGCGACTGCCAGTCTGGCATGCGTTCCGACTTGGCACGAGGACTTCCGGCAAGATGTGGCCCGCGTGGATGTGCCCACGCTAGTCATCCACGGTGATAATGATCGCATCGTTCCGATTACGGCGGCGGGACTACGGACGGCCAAACTCATCAAAGGGGCTCGCCTAATTGTCGTCAAAGGAGGCCCGCACTGCATTACCTGGACTCACGCAGAGGAAGTCAATGCCGAACTGTTGAGCTTCTTAGGCGAGAAAGGCGTCAAAGCCGAGCGCGAAGTAGCGTAAGCAACCTACGAGTCTGTCAACGGGGATTCTGCCGCGCGGTGAACGTTCTGTTACGGCAGGTACGAGGATCCTGGCAGCCTACGCAAGCCGAAAATTCTTCAAGTGCAAGGAAATCCCGATGGGAAGGTCAAAGAGGAGCAAACATGAATGAACTTCTCGACACTGTGCTGCGAGCGCACGGCGGCCTCGATCTCTGGTCAGGTCTAACAAGGATCACGGCACGCGTGTCGATTGGCGGCCCTATATGGGCAGCCAAAGGGTGGCGTGATGCACTTCTCAAAGAGACAGTAGAGATCGACACGAAGACAGAACGTAGTGTGTTCTCGCCTTTCACCCAGGCAGATCTTCGCTCCATTTTCGAGGTCTGCCCCGAACGCGTCACGTTGGAGTCGGCAAATGGCGAAGTGATCGAACAGCGATTCGACGCCCGAGCGGCATTCAAAGGCTTTATCCGCTCCACTCCCTGGGACCGCCTCCACACTGAAGAAGAAGCTGTGACGCTGTTCACACGGCTCATTGATGACCTACAAGCCGGCTTGCCATCCGACAGGTGGATAGGAGCAGGGAAAGAGCCGGGGCTAGGGACCGCTTCGATTCGAAGTTATACCTACGAAGATCAAAATTCTTACGCCCATATTGATATCGGCATCATTACTGGAACGGGGCCAAGCGGACAAAACTTCTACATGGTGGCGATTTTCGGGTGGCCCGACAACACACCGCACGACAAGCAAACGGAATGAAGGAGAACAACCATGAGTGACCTTCTCGATCTCATATTACAAGCACACGGCGGCCTTGAGTGCTGGAAGAAGTTCAACCGGGTAACTGCCACCGCCGTCACCGGCGGAGGCCTGTGGCCGATGAAGGGCGCCGGCCTGGATCCCAGTCCGCGTGTGATGACGGTTAGGCTTCATGAGGAATGGGCGTCTGTCAGCCCATTCGGCCAGCCGGACTGGCACACTGTGTTCACGCCCGACCGGGTCGCGATTGAAACCGCTACAGCCGCCGTCGTCCAAGAACGCTCCGATCCGAGAGCTTCCTTCACGGGCCACGTTATGAACACGCGGTGGGATCCGCTTCACCTCGCATATTTCACTGGCTATGCGACTTGGACCTACCTCACCACGCCATTCTTCATGGCAATGGCCGGCTTCACGGTCACGGAAATCTCGCCCTGGCAAGAAGGTGGTGAGCGGTGGCGGGGGTTGCGCGTGCGTTTTCCAGACGCCATCGCGAGCCACTGCAGAGAGCAGGACTTCTACTTCGGCGACGATTTCCTCCTTCGCCGGCACGACTACCACGTTGATGTGGCGGGTGGCTTTCCTGCAGCGCACTATGTCCACGACATCGTGGAGGTGGAGGGTCTCCGCTATCCAACCAAGCGCTTTGCGTACGTGCGCGGACCAAATCTGAAACCAATTCGCGACTTGCTGTTGGTCTCAATCGATTACAGCGACTTCCGGTTCAGTTGAGATGTAGCGAACACCCACATTGAATCGACAGGCTCGTTTTGGCATGGAGCTTGGCTACTACATTCCTGGCACAGCATCTCGTCGAGGTTGCGAAAGATCATGCGGGCGGAGTTTTTTCCGGCACCAATGATCTCGTGAAAAGAATCACAGGAAAAGACCCAATCGGTCTTAGAGAATTTGTAGAGAAAAACAAAAGACTTTTCGAGACCGGAAACGCGCCGAAGGCATAGCAATGGTTTAACCCTATTATCGCACCAGCCCCCATGTCCGACAAAATAAAACAGTTCAGTACAAACTAAAAGGAGAAGAGTTATGCCATATATTACAGTCGGAAAAGAAAACTCCAGTACAGCGTCGGCGGCGGCAGACGGGTTGGCGGAGCTTGGTGTCGCTGCGGCGGCTGCAGCCATCCGTAACGGCGACATTTCGTCAGAATCTTATACTTCCGCGCTGTTACAGCGCGCCCAAATGTACTCCGATCTGAATGCCTTCATCACGATAGACGAGACTGCCGCGCTGGCTGCGGCCAGGGATGCAGACAAGAGCCGCGCCGCTGGCTCGACTGCCCCCCTTCTTGGCGTGCCCTTGGCGATCAAGGACAGCTACCTGACGCGGGGACTCCGCACGACACTCGGGCTCGAAATCTTGGGCCACTTCGTGCCGGATGAAGACGCGGACGTGGTCAGCTCAATCAAAGACGCTGGCGGCATCGTTTTCGGTAAAAACAACCTCGTCGAGATGTCCTACGGCCTGACCGGCAACAATAGCCACTACGGGCAGGTGAAGAACCCGCACAACCGGGCCCATATATCGGGAGGTTCCTCAAGCGGGTCGGGTTCGGCTGTCGCGGCGCAGATTGTGCCCGCGTCCCTGGGGGGAGATACGGTCGGCTCAATCCGGGTACCCGCATCGCTCTGCGGGGTCGTAGGGTTCAAGCCGACGACGGGGCGATGGCCCCGCAACGGGGTCGCCCCGATTTCCCACACGCTTGATACGACGGGCGTGTTGGCGCGCAACGTCGAAGACTGCGCGCTAATCGATCAAATCGTGACGAGAGATGGAGAGACTGCGTCCGGCGGCCCGTCCGACCTGAGAGGAGCGAGGTTCGCCTATGCGCCTCGGCAATATCTTGATCTGGTAGAGCCTGAAATCGAGGCCAATTTCAAGGACACGATCCGACGGCTTCGCGAAGCTGGGGCAGAGGTTGTGGAGGTTGATCTCGGGGAAGACTTTTCTTCGCTCGCCGGGACAGCGACTTGGAATATCTTTTTCCACGAAACGATGGAAGCGATATCGGAATTTCTCCGTCGCAAGAACATTCCGGCTTCATTCGATGAAATCTATAATAGGCTAAAGCCGGAGCTCAAGGATGTTTGGGGCCACATGGTTTTGCCTAGCGGAGCCGGGTTTATTACTCCGGAGGCATACCGGACAGTACTTTCCGTCGATCGTCCGGAAATTCAGCGTCGATTCAGCGAGGCGTTCACTAGTAGCGGGGCCGAGGCGCTTCTCTTTCCAACGACTCCCTGCACCGCGCCTTTGATCGAGCATCAGGCGAAGTTCGCGATCGCCGGTCAGGAGGTCAGCTACCTGGTTCTGGCGAAACATACGGTTCCCGCGAGCGGAGCGGGTTTGCCAGGCATCAGCATTCCCACAGGCCTCTCTGGCGACGGGCTACCGATAGGGCTTGAGATCGATGGCCAGAGCGGGCGCGACAGGCGCCTCCTCGACCTCGCACGTCGTGTGGAGCTGGCCGTTGGCGCGATGTCGCCACTCGGCTGAAGAACCCGGGGCCGTTCCATCGGCAGCCGGCTGGATCCGTGTTGGCCTTCTATCAAACCACGAACTTGGGAAGGGATACTCGAATGGCAAATCAAGGCTACAGCAAGCGGACGATCTCCGTCGAACACGTCACGATCCGCTCCAGCAACTCGTTCGACGTCGTCAGAGCCAAGCT
>DASQUN010000026.1:0-3713 GCA_035641275.1 Candidatus Udaeobacter sp.
GCGATTGTAAGTCGCGACAATGAGACTAATATCAAAAACAGCTCGGCTCACGCGATCCAGCTTCCCCTTGCACGATCCGCACTCCCGCTCAGGAACACACCGCGCCTCTAAGTCTTTCAACGGCGTGGTTCACCCGGTCTCCTTGAATTGCAAATACCGCCAAAATCAATTCACTGACGAATATCACAGGAAATCACGTCGCTTGGCGCGTAAGAATATAATGAACATCGGAAAATTATGCAACCAAAATCCACCGTCCATGCGACCAGACAACGTGTGACGAAAATGACATTCCAGCCCTTCGCCCGGACGCCCGTTCATAGGCCAGACAAATCCAATTTCGGCGTCGGCGCGACCAATTCCAGCAACGACAAGAAGGCTTGGAGGGTCAAAGGCTCCAGAAAGTGTCGATGGGCAAGGCATAGGCGCGTGTCAGCGCGCTCCATGTCCGATCGGGTGTTGGCCTTCTGGTTTGATTCCGAGGACGAGGATCGTTAGGTAGTGGCTGGTGATACTCTTGAGTTTCGTCCACATATCCTTGCGCCCTATTCCGAAGTAGCCTGAAAAGACGATATCCAAACGTTCGAAGAGAGTCGCCTTTCCTTCACGGCGGCGTACGCTGATCCTAAGGTCCGGTCTGTCTGGAATGATGAACCCAGCGCCGGCGATGTGCTTAAACTCCTCCCGGCCCTTTTTCGCGCCTGGAATATCAATAGAATGGACAATAACTCCCCCCAGGTCTGAGAATTCTAAACATGTCCCTATAAACGTCGCTTCGGAGTTCCTTCGAGACGTGCTCGAGCACGGAAATAGAGAAGGCTAGATCGAAGGAGGAGTCGGGTAACTGAGAATTGAACTCTCCCAAAAGTCCACGGACAAAATGCGTGTTTTGACGTTTCTTCAGTAGTTCGTCAAAGCGATTCCAGGGATCAAAATCACCGTTATCGATCATCCAGTATTCGGTCTTTGCGCCGAAATGTTCGTCGAAAAAAGCAGTGCAGCCGCCTCCGATTTCCAAGATCCTGTTTGGCTGCAGCTTCAATATTTTGTCAACACAAACGAGTCTTCCCATCGCTTTCAAACCCCAGGCATGGCTGTAACCCGGATCGCGCTCGGGAAAACAATACTCAGGATACCTAGCCTTCAGTTGTATCAAGTCATCGCACGTCGCATATCGGAACATGGGTGCAATTCCGCAGATGTCGGAACCCTCTTCCGAACCTGAACGACCGAGTTTTCCTCTCCATGCGCGGAGCAGGCCCTGTAGGCTACCCGTCGGTATCATGCGACTAGCATTTCGGAAATTCCCAGCTATCGACACGGCGTATCCTCGGCTGGTCAAGGGATCAGTCACTGGCCCGAACGGCCGCCACGGCCAGCGTTACCCGGGCTCGTCTAGCCAATCCCGCCGATCGCGCGGGCAACGTAAGGGCTAAACTCCCGTGAAATGGTAATCGGACTGAGTGAAATAGTTCATTTGGTCAATTCCACATAGGTATTCAATCCGATTTGTTGTTCGCGCGTGTCACGATGGCAGAGATCCGGATATGCAGAATTGCCATACTCAACAAACTCCACATTCCTAAATCCGACATGGCGTGCCACCAGGGAGATTTCATCTCTGGAATAAAAATGTAAATGATCCCATGCCGTGAACGCTTCAACTTTCCCTTCATAGGCTCCGACAAAACCATTGGCTCGATAATGCTTCTGTAAAACTCCCTCCAGGCCCGGAAAAGATAATCGCAGAACACCCCCCTTCCGAAAAGTTCGTGAACATTCGGACAAAAAGATGATGAAGTCGGCCTGTGTAAGATGTTCAAGCAAGCGCGCGCCTATGCCTTAAGGAATCGTGACCTAGTACTCTCTTAAAGCTTCTGATCAAGTGCCCTCACGAGCTCCTCTGCCTGGGAAGCGCTTCGGCGGAAGAATAATCCCGTCTATACCGTCGCGCCCAATTTTGGATGAGCGGGGTTGGCTGTTTTCTTCTGTGGGGCCAGCCTCCTCTTTGCTTCTCCTGTGCCTTTGTATCCTACGGGAGGTCAAAGACAAGGCCAGCACTTTTGCATGCCCACACTGCCACAGACGTGTTTCGCTTGGAATATCAGGCCGACCCGGAGACGAAACTGATGTCTCTTCCTCTGAAGCGCGACATGGTCTTTTGAATGCCACCCTGTCCATTGTGCGCCTCAATTGAGCGAGCCCGACGCACAAAGCCAGCATCGAGGTAAGTATTTGCTTACCCGGTCTGAACCCGATTCTGGGCGACCGCCGGTGCGGAGCTTTCCATTGGAACGGAGCCGATTAGCAGAAACCGTCTACTGCTCCGTGTAGTTCCGGATGTCGATTTTGTCGACGTATACCCCTTCGAAGTTGTTGAAGGTCTCATCGACGGTATCAAAGTAGAGCTGAATCCGGGCGTTGGACTCTAGAGCCAGCGGGGCTAGATCGATCCTCACCCGGCGGAAGCCATCGTTTGTATCCCAGAAAAAAATCCCACGCTGGGTGGCGAACGTCACGCCGCCGTCGGTGGAGACGCGAACCCAGAGTATGTCGAAGGGGAAGAACGACTCCTCGGTTTTGACAAACAGGCTCATTTCCAGAACTGGCCGATCTGCTCCGCTCAAGTCCAGAATTGGGGACGTGAGGGTACCCAGCACACGGGCGCCGGTATTGTAGGTCCCAGAACCCTCGCTCCCGAAGTAGAACGAGCCGCCGTTCGTACCAACGCGACGACGGGTGCTGACATGCCAGAGTCCGGTGCCCGACCAGTCATCCGCCATAGTGTCACCGACGCTCGCGCCATCGAAATCGGCGGAATGGATCGAGATACCGGTAGAAAAAGAACCGCCGCATGAGCTCGGTCGGTCAAAGGCTTGAAAAACGCTCAAGCTGTCACCGGCAGCGGTGTCCGGAATCTCGTTGTTGGCGGCGTTATTGCCAAAGCCGCGGGCGGCAAATACGGTCCAGATGGCGCACTTGTCGAGACCCATCTGGGTGCCCGCTGTGAGCAACGCATTGCGCGCCTGAATCATGGACGGGTTGGCCGGGGTCGACTTAAGCGCCTTGATCATTAGCGTACTCACCGTTAGCGGGCTCACACCGCTGCCCAGTAACGCAGTGCGGAGATCGGCCAGCACGGATGCCCAGATCTCACCGTCGATGTGGACCTCAGGAATAAAGATGGTGCCCACAGTTGCAGGCAGCGGAAGCGATTCAAACAGATCCTCGAAGGTGAACGGGCCGAGGAGATTGCCGAAATCCCCGAGCTGGTGGGGGCTGGTATCGTCGTAGCGCACCGTTCGGATGCCCGTGGACGAGTTGCCGGTCACGTACTCAGCGATCACCGGATCGTCCGCATAGTCCAGCGCAAACCAGTCACTCCAACCCTCCCCCATAGCGCCGCTCTGAATAGTGTTCAGCTTGCGGACCAGGCGCGTGCTTACGCCGTGCCCATGCTCGTGGACGATTACATCACTGTCAAAGGCGGAATCCGCGTTGCGAAATCCATCGGCGACAGTGAATAAACCAAAGGCAGTGAAAGGGCAGCAGACGCCGTCAGGCAACGTCGCGAAAAGAGCGTTACTGAAAGACGACAAAACAGGGCTGTCGGTCACGAATCCGGAAGCGGCCACGATAGGATCGCCCTGGAGACCGCCCCGGCCGAAGTTATTCATTTGCATATTGCGGCTGCCTTCTTTAAAGCCAAAGTC
>DASQUN010000027.1:0-6909 GCA_035641275.1 Candidatus Udaeobacter sp.
GAGAAATCGTAGCGAACGGAGGTGGCACTCTGGAAACGCCAGATCGCCCGCTCGTTGTTCCATTTGCCGGCAAAAACAGATTTCAAAAATGCGGCGATCTGGTTCCACGCCGCTTCACTTTGGGAAGCACGATAACGCCCGGGCATGGTGTCGTTAAGAAAACCGTGCGGCGCGTCCGGGTAGATGCGGATATCGAAACTTTTCTTAGCTTGGGTCAAAACGTTGAACATGCGAACTACGTTGTCGAGAGGCACCAGGTTGTCGAGCTCGCCGAAAATTCCAACCACCGGGCAGGATATTTGCTGCAGCAATTTATCGATCGGTTCGGGACGGATAGGATGCGATTTCCAGTCATCGGGGTAAATCGCGCCATATAATACGACCGCGGCTGCAAGATAATCACGTTTCGCCGAGATGAGCAGCGGCTGTCGCCCGGTCTGGCAGACGCCCGACATAGCGATCTTACTGCCATCTACTTCCGGCAGAGCGCGCAGATAGGCGACAATCGCATCGATGTCCTTGAGCACCTCTTCGTCACTCAAATCGCAGCGTCCGTCACCGCGGGCTAAGGCTTCCCGATCGCCAGTGAAACGGGAAAAGAGATCGGGCACGATGGTGACGTGGCCTGCATCGACGAATTTCTCTCCCAAATCCATTGTGTGCCGAACAATGCCGTAGCGCTCATGCAGATGAATGACCGCGGGTCTCTTCCCGCCGCCGCCGGGCTTACCGACAAAGGCGTTAATCCGATTGTCAATGCGAATGGGTGTGAGCATTGTCCTCCTAATCCGGATTATTCATGCTCAGAGCAAAACTACAACACCGTGTCGATCGAGTGAGCCTTATACCACCGTTCAAGGTTCAAGGTTCAAAGTCAGAGCTCCGGTCCAACGTTGAACTTTGAACATTGAACTTAGAACACTCAGAACCAAAAGCTATGCCTCCTCTAGCGTCTTTCCCAGCGCCTTAAGTGCTTTCTTAGGCGAAATGAAACCGACAATTGCTCCCACGATTGCGCCAACCAAAGCTCCTGGTCGAATGCTTTCGAGTCCAAAATCGGATCGGGCGAAAATCATCACTCCAATCAGCGCGATGATTCCCAGGGCGCCTCCGCCCAAGAAGCCCGCAAAGGCTCCGACGATTCGCTGCATTAGAGAAAGCGAGTCTTTCACGGAACTGGCCAATCCATGTGCGTCGAGTCTTCCTTAACTCCCCAAGATCTTCCTCAACCGCTCCACGGTTTCAGCTGACTGCGTCACTGACCGCTTGGCCATGGCTTCAAGCTCAGCGCCGCTGATACGTTCCACTTCCCACTCCCGCTTTTTGGCTTCGGCCAGGAAGTCTCGGTCGTCGAGCATCTTGGCGTAGGCGTCGCGCAAGACCTTGAGCCGCTCTGCCGGCAAATTGGGCGGCGCGATCAATGGCCGGCCGAAGTCTCCCGTCGAGAGCAACACATCGGCGAGCCGCTTAATGGGTTCAGGAGTCCTGTGCTTGTCCATGAGCTCGTGAATGGTTGGCACATCCGAAAAAAGCGTGTCGCGTTTTTGTCCTCCTTGGACCAGCACGCGGACAAAATTCTTTTTTAACCACGTGCGACCTGGCTCACGCAGGAAAGCTTCTTTGGTAATCGCGTAACACTGGACTTCTCCTCGTTCGATGGCCACCTCGACATCGCGATTCCCAGGATAGCCCAGCACGATATGAAACTTCGCTCCGAGCGCTTCGTCCAAAAACTTAGGGAAGTAATGACCCGTCGCGCCCGTGCCCGTTGTGCCGCACCGCGGCGGCTGCGCCGCCTTCTGAATGTCTTCGATACTCCGATAGGGCGCATCCGAACGCATCGTCAAAACTTCGAAATTGCGCACCGGAGAGCCGATCCAGCCGAACCGCGCCCAATCGAACTGCACTTCTTTAACTCCCATCAGCTGATCGAAGTAGAGTCCACTGGAGATCATTCCTAGAGTCAGGCCGTCCGGTTTGGCGACGTTGTAGAGTTGATTCGCGGCGATCATCGAGCCGCCGCCGGAGACGTTCTGGACTATCAGATCCGGGTTTCCGGGAATGTACTTGCCCAGGTACTGAGTGAACAGCCGCGCCCAGAGATCGATGATGCCACCGGCGGTGAAGCCGACGACGATTTTGATTTGTTTACCTTTGTAGAAAGGATCGCTCTGGGCAGAGACAGCGGAAGCAAGGAATGAATTCGCGAGCGACAAACAAAAGACAACCCGGATGAGCGTTTTCACAGATAACCTCGATTCGAACCACCGACATCAGCTATTAACATTGCAAAACCAAGGAGCGCGCTCCCAAGCGAGAGAGCAGAAGAATCAGGATCTTTACATGCCACGGTTTGTTGGTCGTTCTACTTTTCCGGCTCGTACTGCAAGCTGTTCCGAATCAAATTAGAAATACCGCGGGCGATGGGCCGGCGAATCTCCTCGCCGACGTGCGCGATGCCTCCTAGAGCGCGACCGAGAATCGCGAAGGACTTGGACATCTGCCATGGCAATCCCATATCCAGCGAAATGGCGGCAATGGCGCCGGTAACGTTCACGGGTAAACGCCTCCCGAGCCGATCCTCGGCGAGTTTGCCGATCTTCCTTAACAGATCGCAATAACGGCCATAGACTTTTGTCTGCTGGGCGACTTCGAAGAGCTTTTCGGCGCGCGGATCGCCCTCGGTATGGATGCCGTGGCCAATCCCCGGGATGAGTTGCTTGTTTGCCAGTCGCTTTTCGACGGCATTTCTCGCGACGGTATCGAGATCGCCTTCTTTCGAGTCGGGAGGCAGCGCGTCATGCAGCATCTTGGCGCAGTACTCGGACGAACCCAGATGCACGCTGCCGGCCCCAAGAATGGCTGCCGCGACGGCGCCTTGAAGCGCTTCCGGCGCGGAATGGTACGTCATGCGAGCTGCGAGAGCGCCGGTGGTCATACCGTGGTCGACTAAGACGATCAGCATGGTATCGATCATGCGGCCTTCTTCGGCAGTAGGCATGCGGCCGACCAGCATCAAGTAAAGCATCTGAGCGAACGTGATCTTGCCCATCAGCTCTTCGTTGAGATCGTAGCCACGCACAAAGATGCGATCGAGCTCCGCTCTGCCCATCGAAGAAACAAGCTTTGGTGTCTCAGCCATAAAACCCTCCCGTTTGGTAATTTGCAGGAATATTGGAGTAATGGAGTACTGGTTGACGTTTTCGATATTCCGTTACTTTCTGAAGATTCCTGAAAAACCCTCTCGGAGTCCTTCGATCCGGCTCAGAGTCTATCGAAGCGACGAACGGAGGCGTTTTGAAAGGATTGAGAAAATTCCGTTCGTGCTGAGGCTCTCGAAGCATGAGGGACCCTTTTCAGTAACCTTCTACTGTTCTATGTTTCACGTCTCTGATTCGGCCGAGCCGGCTGTTAATCCAAATGCAACAGCCGGGCGGCGTTCTCGCCCATGATTTTTCGTTTCGCCTCGCGGCTGAGATCCGAGCGCTCGATGATTTCTTGTGGCGCGCCGGAAAGCTTCGCATCCCAATGCGGGTAATCCGAAGCGAACAGAACGCGTTCGGCGCCGATGGCTTGTACAGCTTCTCCGAGGCGATCTTCTTCGGGCTCGCAGGAAACATAGCATTGCCGGCGGAAGTAGTCGCTCGGTTTCATCTTGAGCCAGGAAACCTGGAAGGGCAGAATTTCGTAGTGCTCGTCCATACGCCAGAGCCAGTAGGGGAGCCAGCCGGCGCCGGATTCGAGAAACACGACTTGTAGCTCGGGATGCTTTTCCAATGTTCCTTTGCAGATGAGACTTAAAGAGGCCAGCATCTGTTCGAACGGATGGGACACCGTGTGAGTGAAAAACCACTGGCCCGGAAAGCGATCTACGCCCGCCGTGGGCAGATAAGCGCCGGAGCCTTCGTGCACCATTAGCGGAACGCCGAGCTCTTGTGCGCTCTTGTAGAGCGGGTCGTAATAAGATTCGTCCAGTGTGTGCCCTTTCACCGGATTGGGCCGCACGAAGATGGCTTTGAATTTGAGTTCAAGGATCACGCGCCGAGTTTCCTCGACCGCGGCTTTCATGTCCTGCACGGGAATCACGCCGACTCCCATGAGCCGTTTGCGGTCCACGCCGCAGTAGTCGTAGAGCCAATTGTTGTAAGCGCGACAGAGCGCCACGGCGTAGGCTTCTTCTTCGACGGACGGAAGATAGAGACCCGCCGACGGAAAAAGCATGCCCCGCTCGATGCCGTCGCGGTCCATGTCCTTGAGCCTTTCACGCGGATCCGTTGCCAAGTCGCGATGCTCGTTCACGGGAGAGCCGTCAGACTTGGTTCGAAACGGAGATTCGTCCGGCTTGCGATGATGGCGATTGCCTTCGAGCCGGAAGAGAAGCTGGCCGTTCGCGACCCGCTCCACCTTCGGCGCGCGAGCGCGAAATGGCGGCTCCAGATAACGCTCCCACAAATCGTCGGCTTCGCGGACATGCCCGTCGATATCGATCACACGGATAGAATTCTCCGACATAATTATCTCCGTTCGCGCAAAACTTCTTCCACGATAGTGGCGTCAACCACTCGATCCAGGGGCAAATCCGGTTTCCCTTGCTGATCGAGAACGGTTTTGATGGCTTCGGCTAAAGGCTTTGCATCGTCAACAATGAGCCGCGAATAGATGGCGTGCGACTCCAGCGCGACACCTTCATCGAGCTCGAAAAATTTCTGAAGAAACGGCACCACTTCGGCCTTTTGCGTCTTAATCCACCGTAAGGTGTCCAATTGTGCTCGCAACATTTTCTTTACCTGCTCTCGTTCCTGCTGGATTTTTCTGGTTGAAGTGCCGATCCCAACCGTTGCCATGTCGATGACGTCTGAGGCGGTGCCCAGGAGGTTGAAGCCTTGCCGTTTGGCGACGACAAAAAATGGCAGCGACAGAGGCGTTGCATCGATTCGACCCGTGGACAGCGCAGGGAAGCGCGTGTCCGAACCACCCATGTTGACAAAACTGACATCGCGCGGATCCAGGCCGGCGCGCCGCACCAGAAGGCGGGCGACGAAATCGTCGGCAGCGCCAATCGTGACGGCGATCACTTTGCCTTTCAAATCGGCGACCGATTTGATGTTGGGTCGAGCGACGAGGGTGTGAAAGGAGGATCTAAGGGCGAGGCTGACGATTCTTACCGGTGCGCCTGAAATGCTGCCGCGGAGAATTGAGCTGGCGCCGAAAGCGTAGTCGATTTCTCCCGCTTGAAGCGCTCCGATGGTAAGGGGCGGGCGCATGGCGATGATCTCGGCGTCGATACCGTGCTTGCGGTAGAATCCCAGCTGCCGCGCTGCCCAGGTGTCGAGGAAGCCGAGCGACTTAGACGATACCGCAATGCGGACGCGCTCCATGCCCTTTTCCGCGGCCCAGACGGGCCAATGTACGAAAAAAAGTAGGGCGGCGAATCCCCAGATGTGGGGGCGAAATGACCGAAGCATGCATTGAGCCATGAGGGATTTCTCGAGAACTCATTCGGTGAATACTACAGGACCTTACCAGGGTCAATTCGCGATGATTTTTTCTCACGATCTTATCGGAGCGATTTCCGAAAGTTGTACTCAAGAAGCCGGTTGAACGGTTGCAAGGAATGTTGGGTTCAAGATAGATTCAGAGCCCGATAACTTTGTCCGCGTCTGGCGCCGTTCATGGACGGCGAGGAATCTCAACGATCCGTATAGTTAGGAGGTTTGTCATGCCCCATTATGCGTCCAAACTCACTTTCGGGCCCGAAACAGCGGACTGGCAAGAGCGGTTGAACCCGGACCGCATGCGCCGGCAGCGCGTCGAGCGCGCGCAGATGCTCATGCGCAAGAATGGGATTGCTGCGATCCTCGACGCGAATCATCAGAACATTCGCTACCTCACGGCGCTCAAAGGATTTGCCTATCCCATGTGCCGCTACGTGCTGTTTTTCGCCGAGCACGATCCAGTGATGTACGAACATGACGGCTACTACCATCAGATGCCCGACCAATGTCCTTGGATCAAAGAATGGCGGCCCGCTCGCTCTTGGCTAACCGGTTCACCGGGGCCGGAGGCCTGCGCCGCAGAAGCCAAAGCGTTTGCCGGCGAGATCAAAGCAGAACTCGAGAAGCGTGGCCTGCTGGGCGAGAAACTCGGCCTGGGTAGCTTTGACGGGAACGCGCGTGAAGCTCTGGTCAATGCCGGCGTCAGGAATATCGTAGACACTCGCCACTTGATGCTCGAAGCGCGGATGATCAAGAATCAAGATGAGATTAGTTGCCTTAAAACATGCGCGGCGATGGTGGACGGCGTCTGGTTTCGGGTGTGGGAAAACTTGAAACCGGGAATGAAAGATACCGACTTAATGACCCTCGGTTCCACGGCCGGTTATGAGTTAGGCTTGGAGTCCGCGGTTCCGGGCGGTTGGCGTACCGGCCCCATGACTTTCGATCGCGGTTGCCACGCCACGAGCCGGATCATCCAGGTCGGCGATCTGGTTTATGGCTCGTACTGTGGCGCGACATACATGGGCTACGGCAGCTGCACCTACCGGACCTTTATCGTCGGAAGAGAACCAACCGCCAAAGAACAGGATTGGTATAAACAGGTGCGCGATCGCATCGATGCGGTGATCGACGAAATCAAACCCGGCAAGACGACCGGCGACGCCGCGAAGCATTTCCCGCCGGCGACCAAGTGGGGATACAAGAGCGAAGTCGAGATTCTCGCCAGCGAGATCGGTCACGGCATTGGCCTCGGCACCAGCACGGGATATGACATGCCGATCATTAATCGGTTGTGGTCTTTCGACCATCCGCAGGTATTCGAAGAAGGCATGACCATCGCTGTCGAGTCCCGGGAAGGCGAAGCGCGGGTTGGTGGCGCAAGGCTGGAAAACATGCTGGTCGTGACCAAGAA
>DASQUN010000028.1:0-3084 GCA_035641275.1 Candidatus Udaeobacter sp.
AATCTATGTGGCAATTGCGCGTGGTGAACTGGACGCTCATGCGACCGGGGCCGCCCGATTTGTCATCGAGCAGCGTGAATGGCTCGAGAAGAAACTGGTCCATCTCCATACTACGCTCACGGTCCCCAAGGGCCGTCATCACCCTTCATTTGCGCATCTGCCCGAGCTTGGCAGCTTTGCCAAGACGGAAACGGAACGAAAGCTTCTCGACATGTTTCGCGCCTTCCAGTATCCGCGCTGGCCATACGTTTTTCCGCCGGGAACGCCCAAGGAGCGTGTTCAAGTTATTCGCGAAGCCATGCGCAAGGCGTTTGCCGATCCGGAATTTCCCGCAGAGTACAGAAAGCTTATGGGTGATGATCCTGCGCCCCTTGGCGGCGAAGAACTTGAACGGGCGATCAAAGAATTGCCGCGCGACCAAGAGGTCGTTCAGCTTTATAAAAAGCTGGCCGGTCCAGATCCGTTTCCTGCGCGATGACTATAAAAAAGCCAGACTCGCTGCGAATCCCTTGTGGTGAAGGCGCTTTGTCAGCTTTTGTTGCCGCTATCTTGTCATAGGCTCTTAAACAAACTGGCAGTGATCGACAGCTGCGCTATGTTCGGTAAAAAGAAAAATAACTGTTCAATGCTGCTTCCCCATTGTAACGCTAGGAAGACCATTGTAGCGTTTAATTCTCACAACGAGGTACGCGAGCTTTAGTGGCCGGGGCGGCAGGACCGAAAGCCCGAACAAGCGAGGTTTGTGCAGTGGCCGTGTTGAGTTATAACAATCATTACATTTCGGTGGTGCTTACCCCGGACAAGTCTGGCAACTCGTCATGTGTCCCGGTCGTGGAGATCAGGTACAAACGGGACAAGAGCCCATTGACCAGGCTGGTGATCAGCGAGGCATTTACCAGCACACGAGATGCAAAAGCCCATGCGTTTGAGATCGGCAAAAAATGGGTTGATGAAAGATACCCAAAGTCACCTCTATTGCCAGACCGGTTGAAAAGATCGCCGCAATATTAAGCCAGCTCACTGTCGTGATTGTCTGACTTTCGCGGCCTGTTGGCCGAGCGCTCGCCGTGTTTTCTTTGGCAAATGTTTTAAAGTTTGTTTTCGCTTTGCCGCCTGCGCGGCTTTTTTAATATTCTTCCGTGCTGCCGCGCGTTGCTTTTGTGTGGCCATAAACCCTCCTTGGCTCCTTACGAGTTTCAATTCAAAGCTAACAAACAAAGTCGCCGATTCAATGCAGGGGCGGCGATGAGTTGAAGTGCCGTTCAGTTCAGACACGACTTTGCGTGAAGGAGCTTGACGGTGATCTCGGGGCTAAATAAGCTGCGGTCGATAGTACCGATTCGGCCGCCGAAGAGCGGCGGCGATTTTCCGGCATGAAGTCGTGACCGAAGATTTGTGACGGCGGGTTAACCAACGTCGGAGGGCACGCGATGAACAGCAGATATGACGAAGTCTATGCACGATGGCTCGACAATCCGGAGAGTTTCTGGGCGGAAGCCGCTGAAGCGGTTCATTGGTATAAGAAATGGGAGAGCGTGCTCGATGCGTCGCGCCCGCCGTTTTATCGCTGGTTTACCGGCGGATTGATGAATAGCTGTTACAATGCCCTTGATCGGCACGTAGCAAGCGGTCGGGCGGATCAGCCGGCGCTCATTTACGACAGCCCCGTCACGGCAACTGTCAAGACGTTTACCTATCGAGAGCTGCTCGATGAAGCGGCGCGATTCGCCGGGGTGCTTGTTGACCAAGCGGTTCAGAAGGGCGATCGGGTTATCATCTACATGCCGATGGTGCCGGAGGCGATCGCTGCGATGCTGGCCTGTGCTCGGATCGGGGCGATCCACTCTGTGGTCTTCGGGGGCTTTGCCGCTCAGGAGCTCGCCAATCGCATAAGTGATGCGCAACCGAAAGTGATCGTTTCAGCTTCGTGCGGCATTGAAGTGGACCGCGTCGTTCCCTACAAGCCTCTGCTCGACAAGGCGATCGAGCTCGCTTCCGTGAAGCCCGAGCGCTGCATTATTCTCCAGCGTCCTCAGGAAAGAGCGACCATGATCAGCGGACACGACCTCGATTGGTCGGAGCAGATGGCGAGGGCGAAACCCGCCGATTGTGTACCTGTGGCGGCAACTGATCCGCTATACATCCTGTACACCTCAGGCACAACTGGCATGCCGAAAGGGATTGTGCGCGATAACGGCGGGCACTTGGTGGCGCTCAGATGGAGCATGCGGCGTATCTATGGCGTCGAACCCGGCGAAGTCTATTGGGCCGCCTCGGATATAGGATGGGTCGTCGGCCACTCCTACATAGTTTATGCTCCTCTGTTCAATGGTAACACGACGGTGCTTTACGAGGGAAAACCGGTCGGTACTCCTGATGCGGGCGCGTTCTGGCGGCTTATATCACAACATGGCGTCAAAGTTTTGTTCACTGCGCCGACGGCGTTTCGCGCGATCAAGCGCGAAGACCCGACCGGCGATTACATGCGCAAGTACGATTTGAGCTGCTTTCGCACGCTCTTCCTCGCCGGAGAGCGGTGTGATCCCGACACGCTCTTGTGGGCCGAAAAACATCTGGCTGTGCCGGTGATTGATCACTGGTGGCAAACCGAAACCGGCTGGCCGATTGGCGCGAATTGCGTTGGCTTGGGAATGCTTCCTGTGAAACCGGGTTCATGCACGAAGCCCGTGCCCGGCTACGACGTCCGCGTGCTCGGTGACGATGGCAAAGAGATGCCGTCGGGTCAGATTGGTAGCCTCGTGATCAAGCTGCCTTTGCCGCCCGGTTGTTTGCCGACATTGTGGAACAACGATCAAGGCTATCAGAGGTCATATCTCGACGCCTTTCCCGGCCACTACTTGACCGCCGATGCTGGCTATAAGGATGAAGACGGCTTTCTCTGGGTCATGACCCGCACGGATGACATTATCAACGTTGCTGGGCATCGTCTCTCGACTGGTGCGCTGGAAGAGGTGCTGGCTTCTCATCCGGATGTCGCCGAATGTGCTGTATTGGGAGTCGCAGACGAGATCAAAGGAGAAGTTCCGCTGGGCCTTGTTGTGCTCAAGGCGGGTGTGCGGCGAT
>DASQUN010000029.1:0-5976 GCA_035641275.1 Candidatus Udaeobacter sp.
GACCAGGCGGATCTGATCATCGCGGTGGGCTACGATCCCATCGAAATGAACTACGAAGAGTGGGTGGGAAACACTCCTGTGATCCATGTGAGCACAGAGGCGGCAGAACCGGGTGACGGTTTACACTGGGTTTGGAATGAAAAGTGCGATCTGGATCGCGCCCTCAACGCGATGAATCAACTTCCAATGTTCGCTAACGAATGGTCCGTGAGCGAGTGGCAAGATCACCGGCAACGGCTCGAACGCTCGCTTCGCCCCGGCGGGTTTGGATTCGCCGCCCATGAGGTCTTGGATCTCTTGCGGGCAAATCTTCCGAAGGACGGCATCCTGGCGTACGATGTCGGCGCGCACACTCATCAGATCGCCACACAGTGGCGCACGGACCATCTGAAAACCCTGCTGGGGACCAACGGCTGGTCGTCGATGGGCTACGGCATGCCGGCGGCTTACGCCGCAAGAATAGTGTTCCCCGGTCGTCCGGTTGTCGCTGTCATAGGTGACGGCGGATTTCAGATGACGGCGGGCGAATTGGCGCTTGCGCGCCGATTGAACCTGGCCGTGCCGATCATCGTGCTCAATGACGGCTGGCTCGGCCTAATGAAGATCAAACAGGAGCGAAAGAACTATGGGCTCTCGGCAGTGCGCCTGGGCGAGCCACTGGAGCCGCCTCCTCACTACTTTGGGGTGCCCTGTCGGCCAGCCAAGACGGCGGAAAGTTTCCGCGAGGCGTTGAATTGGGCCCTTGCGCTGGATGGTCCCAGTGTGATCGAGGCTTTCATCGACGTGGAAAGCTATTCCGCTACCGTCTTTGATTAGGCTCGCGCTCCATGTCTCAAGTCGCCTCGAAGCGGGACCGCTTCCGCTGGACCATCTTGGCTCTGATCAGTTTCTCCCACATTGTTGGCGCGACCGCGCAGTATGGGATTAACACGCTGGCGCCTTTCTACCAGGATGAGCTCGGGCTTTCGCGCGCTCAAGTGGGGCTGTTTTTTTCCGCGTTTTATCTCGCCATGACCGGTTTATCGTTTGGCGCCGGTTGGCTGGCGGATCGTCTCGGTGTCTGCAAAACAACGCTTCAGGGGCACCTCGCTTTGGGGATCTGTACCGTCGCCGCCGCGCTGGCGCCGTCTTTTCCGTGGGCCTGTGCCAGTTTTTTCCTCGCCGGCTTGGGCTACAGCTTTCTCAATCCGGCTTCGACCAAAGGCGTCATGGGATGGTTCCCTCACGATGAGCGAGCGACGGCCATGGGAACGAAACAGATGGGAGTGCCCGCGGGTGGCGTGGTGACCGCAATGCTCGCGCCCCAGCTGGTTTTGATTATCGGTTGGCGCGGTGCTCTGGCGGCTCTGGGCGTCGTCAACTTTTTCTTCGGATTTCTTTTCTCTTTCTTCTGGCGCGATCCGCCTGACAGGAATACGACAGACGTGTCGGCCGGACCTGCGGTGCGAAACACGCCGGCACCGCTAAATATGTGGAGCTTTCTGCCCATCAGCTGCGGCACAGCAATTTATCTGGTTGGGCAGATGTCGCTGATTACCTATATTCCGCTTTATCTAAAGGATGCGATGGGGTTCTCTGGCTACTGGGCAAGCCAGGCGCTGGCGCTCACGCAAGCAGGCGCAATGATCGGGCGCATCGGTTGGGGCATCGCGAGTGACAGGCTCTTTGGCGGCCGGCGCAAGGTTGTTTTGATTATCATCGGTTTGTTGTCAGCCTTGTTGGTCGGCCTTTTAAGTCTTATGAATCGCCAGTCCTCGTTTCTTCCTTTGCTATTTCTCTTTCTCTCCGGAATCTGTCTGGTCGGCTATCAAGGAGTCTCTTACGCGCTCATTGGTGAACTCGCCGGCAAGGACAGAACCGGAGCAGCACTGGGAATGATGATCACGATCAACGCGGCTTGTGCGACGCTTGGCACGCCTCTGTTCGGTTACATCGTCGATCGCACCGGATCTTATTCCATCGCCTGGCGCACCCTCGCGGGAGCTCTCGGACTAGGCGTGATTGGGCTTGCGGTCCTGGTTAAGGAGCCGCGGCGAGTTTCCTAAACTTCCACGCCCGGCGGTGGGCCCGTCAATCAGCTACAATCCTGACTCTTTCTGCGCTTGCTTGATGTAGCTCAAATCGACGTACTTCTCCGGCGGGGGCGACGGCCCTTTGAAAACACCGTCTCTGGCTTGAACTTCGATATTGACCTTTAGTCCCTCCAAAGTTACGGAACCGTCGATAGGAAAAATCTTGTTTTGGGTGAAATAATCCACTCCTCTTCGAGCGTAAGGCGGCTTCACACCCATTTCACTGGTGAAGAAGTCTGCCGCTTGATCGGGATGCTCGTAGATCCAACGTAGGCTTCGGATATGGGTCTTGAGGAACCTGATCACAGTGGCGCGGTTCTTCTCTGCCCAGACAGGATTGATGCTGACGGCATTGAATTGGTAAACCGGTATGACTTCGAGCGTGTCTCCCAGCCGGTTGAATCCTTGATCAATGGCGATGTCCGAATAGGGGATGCCGAGGACCGCTCCGGCTATGGCTCCGCTCTCCAGAGCGCTCAAGCGCGCCGAGGTGCCGCCGGAGATCACCACCATGGTGAAGTCGCGTGGATAGTGCAGACCCTTATTCTTGAGGTAATCGAGCAGAATCGACGTCGCCCCGCCGCGCAAGCTCGACACGCCGAGTTTCGACCCCTTGAGATCATCGATTTTTTTGTAGGCCTTGCCGCCGACAAGGATGTAAGGGGCTGAATTGTCCACGCCGGCAATCACCTTGAGATTCCCACCCTTTTCGTTGATCACAATGGTCGCGTCCGCGTTCAGACTACCGAAGTGAAGCTCGCCGGATAGTAGCGCCTGAAGTTGGACGTCGCTGCGGCCGATCAGGACGAGATCGACTCTCAGATTTTCGGCGGCATAGAATCCTTTTTTCTGCGCCACGTAATAGGGCATAAAGAACAAGGTCTTCGAAGTAATCCCGACCTTGAGAGCTTGGGCTAAGGCCGAAGGAACAGCGAGGAAAAAAGTGGCAAGGAAAAGCAGGATCGTTGGTTTCACCCAAGACACCTTCATTGAATGATTAAGGCGAGGCACTTAGCGCTGCCTCCCGCTTTGAGAAACTCACTCAGGGACGTTTCCAACACCGTAAAGCCGATGCCTTCGAGCTGCTCACGAACTTTCGGACAACCATCGTTTATGACGATGCATTTGCCGACGACTATGGCATTACAAGCAAACCGCGCAGCCTCCGCCGTTGAGACGGCGATAAGATCGGGTATGTGATTTTCGAGAACTCTCTGCGCATACGGATCGAATGCCGGCGCGTAGAAGAGCGCGTGCTTGTCCGAGAGGGGACAGAAACAGGTGTCGAGGTGGTAGAACCATTCGTTGGTCAATTCGAGGGAGAGAACTTCCTGCTCGATGATTTCAGAGATCTTGTGATGAGAGGCGATATCCGAGCGGATATGGTATCCGGCAAGCCACGAATCTCCACACTTCAACAGATCGCCCTCGCCCTCAAAGTAATACTCCTGCGGCAGATGGACGATCTGATAGCCGTGAAGGCGAAACCACTCCTCGAAGTGTGCAGCCTCGCCACGTCTAACATCGTGGCGGAAGTTGCTGACGATAAATTGGTTCTGCCAGACGAGGCCGGCATTGGCCGTAAAGACCATGTCCGGCAGCCCGAGCTGAGCCTCGACCAGGCGGACATCGACGGCCAACCGATCTTGGAGGAGCCGGCGTAGGGCATCCCATTGCTGCTGGGCTTGCACGGGGTTGCTCTGGTGGCTCCGGCTCATCCACGGATTAATTTCGTACTCGATACCGTAATAGTCGGGAGGGCACATTAGCAGTTGCATGTTCAAATAACGTAAAAGCTCAGGCCTGAAACGTCAGCGTACGGAATTCCTCTCTCCCTTACGTCTCTTCTTCATTCCTTACTTCCTCGTCCGTTGGGCTTAGCTGTTGACAGAGTTCCCTTAGAAAAGGCTCGACGTCGGTGACCAAACCGATGGCTTGAAAGGTTCCGCGATCGGTTAGCTTCGTGACCACGGCTGGGTTGATATCAATGCAAACGGTCTTCACGCTTGCCGGCAGCAGGTTGCCGGTGGCGATAGCGTGAAGCGTCGTTGCCATCATGAGAGCCAAGCTCACGCCGCGAGCCTTCTCGCGCATCCGATCCTGGGCCTCCAAGGCATCGGTAATCACATCAGGAAGCGGTCCGTCATCGCGTATCGAACCCGCGAGGACAAAATTCACTCCGTATTTGATGCAGCTGTAGAAGATCCCGCTTTGAACCAGCCGGGTTTCCACCGCTTGCTTGATGCCGCCGGCCCTTCTGACCGCGTTGATGGCCCAGAGGTGGTGCTCATGACCTTCACTGGCGCGAATCTTTTTGTCTAGATAAACTCCTAAAGAAGTGCCATGAAGCGCGGTTTCGATATCGTGGACGGCGAGTCCGTTGCCGGCGAAAAGAAGCTGAACGTAGCCTCTTTCGATGAGCTTGACGAGGTATTGCGCAGCGCCCGTGTGAACCAGCCCCGGGCCGGCCACGACGAGGATTCGTCCATTGTCGCGCCGGACTTTTTTCATCGTCTCCGCGATCTCCCGGATGAGCAATCCTTTCGGCTGCTCAGTGGAGACCGAGCTTGACATGAACTCGAAGCCCTCCCGGGGCACCTGCCGCTCGATCGGTTGGATCTTGATACCGCGATGCCCGACAGCGATGAGGTCGCCTTGCTTGACCCGATGAAAGGGAATGCACTCCGCGCGCATTGACTCCAAATCCACATGGATGCCACAGTCCATCTCAGGAAATTCGACCTCGACCCAGTTGTTGTTGACGCGCACCCAAGTGGCGAGGTTCGTCGTCGCATAGAAATGATCTGGAAAGATCCCGTCCCCTGGGGCGGGTTGGAGCTCTACGCTTTCTTCACCTCCGTCCACGGGCAAGGCGCCGTGCTCCTTGATCTTCGCCAACACGCGCTCAAGCAAGGCGGGGGTAGGTGCCTCCACTTGAATACGGGCGTGACTTCGGTCCGAACGACGGTGACCGATTTGAATTTCAAGAATCTCGAACTCGGCACCGAGACTGATGATGAGATCTAAGATTTTGGGAAGGATGAGGGAGTCGATGATGTGACCGGAAACCTGGACGACGCTCTGCGGCATGCCGAAACCTCTATATATCCTCGGTTCTGGATACCTTGCCAGATGATCGGTGACAGGTGGCGCAACCGTTAGCCCGATGGCGAGTCTGCGGGTTGTTAACTTCTTTGCTTCCCTGATGCAGGTCCCGACTAACCAGCGACGTCGTAAGACTTTACTTCCACCTTGGAAACGTTCATCAGCGCGCGGGAGTGCTTTTGAATTTCCTTATGCGCCGCGCTGGAGCGGTAGGCATCGATGGCCGCCTGATTCTCCCAGGTGCTTAACGAGATGAATTCTCCCGGCGTTTCGCGGCTGCGGAGAAACTGCTCACTTAAACAGCCCTTTTGCTGGATCATGAGCGGCGCACACTCCCGCTTCCAAAGCCCTTCCGCCTCAGAGGCTCTTTCAGCGGGAACCCTAACAAGAATCATTCGAGTAATCATACGTTATTCCTTTCTCAGGTTGAACTCCGATATGCCGATGAGAACCCGTGAACCCCTCAATGATTGTCGTTAACCACTAGAGAATCGCCCGTTCCTGGGTGCCTGATGGTTTTGCGCCGAGTTCGACGCGATCGCGGTCATGGAAGCAAAAAACCAAGGCCACCCTTCCCGAGACAGGTGGCCTTGATGGCGCCAAGCGCGCCAATTAGCTTCGGTCTTATTTTCCCGTGAATCCCCCGCTTGTCAGCGGGATATGGGGACCCTTAGTCTGAGTGGTACTCACTTGAAAAGTCTACGGAGTGCCGCAGAGCGTGGACCCTTCCTTTCATTTATCGCCGTAGCGATGTTTTGCCTTCAGGCAATTTAGTTGAGGTCTCGCTGCGACCGCTCGG
>DASQUN010000030.1:0-5729 GCA_035641275.1 Candidatus Udaeobacter sp.
GTCGCCTGAGAAATCTGTGCAGTTGAGCGGATACGAATATAGATTAACAAAGCTGTCAGGATCAGAGATCGGCAGCCCATTGGCATCAGTCAGACGCCACTTGGCCGGGATCGCTTGCCCCGCCTTTGCGACATTTAGGAACTCATTCTCAATCGGGCTGTAGAAGCCATCGAACTTGTAAGTCACCAGAAATTCCTGACAAATCGGGTCGCCCGAATTGTTAAGCGAATCTGTTCCGTAGACACACACCTCATTAATGCCGATTGTCGCAGCGGTGAAGGTTGCTTCAACGTCCTCCTCAACTTCATCGAATGCACCGTCTTTAGCCGCCATAGAAGCAAACGTGCCAGCATTTACATTGTAGAAGGCCGATTGAATCGTGTTATTGCCCGTGGTGGAGTCGTCGACCAAAGCTCTGACCGTAGCCTCTCCATTAAGAAGTACCGGCACCGGCAACACGGCTACGTTGGATGTGACCGGACCTTCCGTATCGGGCGGGACAACATAGCCAACGTCGACTTCCGCATAATTCGAGTCACCACCACCCGATAGACCTACAAGTGCAATGGTGCCCGTGAGGCTGAATCCGCTCGTGACATCGATATTGGTTACCTTCCAGTTGTTCGTTCCTGCGCCTCCTGAGATAGAAAAGCTGCCCAACGAATCCGCCCCTAGCGATACATTGTTAAGAGCAACCGAGTTCGTGGAACCATTCTTCGTGACGTTGATCTCCAGATAGTTCAACGTGCCGAGCGGCCCGATGTTCTTTGTTACGGTGACCAATGAACTCGTAAATACGCATGGTGTAGCTGTATTTGCGATCTTCGTGGTGAGAGTTCCAACACCGTCATAACTAAACTGAATGCATTTCCCTGCTCCCCATGTAACGTCACCAGTGCTGGTACCCGCCGGAAAACCGGGGGAGCCAAGCTGGACTTCCGCCCCGCCACCGCTATTAAAGTTCCTGTACCGCACGGCCGCACTAAACGTCGCCGCCGGATCGTGACCTGAAGTGACGGTGGGCGCCGCAAAAAGATTATGCGTTAATAGCATTACGGCACATAAAACCACGCCTGAAAACATAGAGGCTTTTCTGATCATTCTCTTTCTCCTATTTTTTTCTGAAGTCATTCTCTCTTCGAAAAGTTAGCAGCGTAAAAGCACCGGAAATGCCAACCAACCGCAGAGAGTCGAGCGGAGTCAACGGTCCTTTTTTGTCACTCGTATGTAACTAGTTATGGAGCACATCTGCCCGATTGCTTGAGCAACGCCTTTAAATCGGCCAGTTCGGCGAGTCACCGAGAGCGATAGGTGCCGCAAATTCGAACGAGGCGTTTTTCTCGTTGACACCTCAAAAGTATTTTCAGTGACTCGGGACATATGACGAAACAGTTGGCGGTTCTTCCTGGAAGAAGTCGTCTGTGGTTGGTTTTCTCATAGCTACGGGACGCCCTTGGCAGGTCAACTCCTGTTTGTCGGGCGCAAGAAGTTTGAGGTCCAATGCTGGACCCTTCTTTGCCGCCGGGCGGTTTTCGCAAAGTAGCTCATCACAAACCAGGGTCCGCCCACGATGCCAGCCATGATGAGCAAGTAAAAAATTCCATCAAACGCGTCTATGTTCATTGTTGCGTCCTCCAGTTGCGCTATGAAGCAATGCAAAACAATGCGGAGGCCACCACTACTTGCTGGGAAATATGCGGTGAAAAGGCGGTTGGCTTTGTCAATCGCTGTTAAGTTGTCGCCTGCTCTATGCAGATTGGCAAGCGGTGGGCGCCGCCGGCCTTGATTTGACCAGGGAAGAACCTAGCCTAGAAGTATGGCCAGGTACCTACAACGACGCTGTCCTAGATGTGGTTACCTGGGAATCGTCCTTCCCGAGCGCAAACCCAATACGCCAGTGCAGGCAATCAACGGATGCTGCCTGAAATGCGGTTACCGGCTTGCGTGGATACTGATTCTAGGGAACCAGATTGGCCGTGGCCGTCGCTTAGAGCGCCAAACAGAAGAAAGTGGCGGATCCTTTTATCAGCCCTTGACACGGGGTGCCCTTCAGAATAAGCACTCGCTAGCGAGTGCACCTGTGATTCTGCTTCTTCGATTTACCTTTTATCTACAATCTATTCCTTCAATTTTTTGACGGCCTCCTCACTTATCAAGTCTTGTCCCTGGGAGTGCCTGAAGCTAATCCCCTTGTGAATGCCGCCATATTGGAATGGGGCGTAGTTTGGGGCTTAGTTTACTGGAAGACGTTGGCGTGTGTTTTACTTTTATTGATATTTGCCCTTCGGCACAGACGAAAAGCGCTGACAATTAGGGCGTTAACGTTGACGGCGTCAGTGTACTCCGTTTTTTCCGCTGCATCATTATACGAAGCCCTTCTAAGATTTGGCGGATAGGAAAAAATCCCGAACCAAGCAGACGTGGTGGCCTCTGTGCGATGAGTTAAATGCATCAACGGGAGGAGACAAGACCAATGCAGCACTACAAGAATCATCCCATTTACGTGCGGAAAAGGAAAACGGGTCGGGAGTCTTTTTACAGGCTCAGACAATACGCGGCAATCCGGATACCCGTCCGCTCGTGAGCTTCGTTGAGAATCTTTTCAAAGGCAAGATAGTCGCCGGGCTTGTTGAACAGCCGCAAGCGACCGACACGGCGGTTTAAAACATGATAGGCTAATCCACCAGTGGAAACCCGAGGACGCCGCGGCATGATATCGCTTCTATCATCAGAGCGGCTTTGCTGTTAATAAAAAGACTCCCGACCCCTTTCTTTCCTTTGACGGTCCGAGCACAGAGTAGTTTCCGTGAAGGCTCGCCCGCGGGTAGCTAAGGCGCTGCTCTCTTGCAGCGGCTTGAACTATCCGTGCAGAGCGGGCTGAGCTTTATAAGCGTCCACTTCGGAGAGTTTCAGGAGTTCCTGGTACTGGCGACAGGTCGCCGGAAATAGCTCCGGTAGTCTGAAATCGACGTTTTCTTTCTCGGATCGATTGACCTTGTCGCGGTTCATTCCTTGTTCCGGGTACCACGGATTATATTGCGGCCCTTCCAACATCCGGTCTTGATATTCCACATTCAGAAATGCGGCAACACGTTCCATGTTCCGCTGCGGGCTCAATACCAGATTTTCGAACGACACCACCAGCACGATTTCGGGAAACCGTGTCTTTAACTCATGTATGATCTCTACCGACCGGCACCAACGATACGCCGCGCCGCGAAAATTCTTTTCGCTGCGGCCCATGACCGATGAAACGACATCGTTCCCGGCACGGATAATGGCGATCAGCTTGATATTGGGAAGAGTCAAATAATCTTCAATAGAAAACTCCGAGCTTTGGTATTCCTTGGCGAGTCCAATCGTTTTGAGAAAACGGAAATGCAATCGACTCGGCTTTTTGAGCTCGATTTGATTCGGCACGCATCTCTTGTTGCCGACGATTGTCTTGCCCAACAACTGCCGCATCCCCCATCCTTTGTCCTCATTCAAAATCGCAATTTCGGTGTGCCGGCTGATCATCGTCGCCAGAAGGGTGGTACCGGACCGTGGGGCCCCGATTATCAGAAGATAAGATGGTTCCACTCGTTATCGCCTCGTCACAGGTCTGGATCCGAGAGGCAAAAAATTGCGCTCGCGAAGACTTCTTTCAGCCTGAACACGACTGCGGACCCGGCCCCGAACAGAGATACCCAGCGCCATATGCAATTTACGTATTGGCGTCATGCTGCCTTTTCCCTTAGCATCTTCTTCAATTCTTCGTAGGAGGATTTCGAGATAACCCGATCGAACTGTGATCGATAGTTGTTTACGATGCTGATGTTTTCGACCACAGCATCATAGACTTTCCACTTTCCATCGGTGCGCTTCAAGCGGTAGACCACCGCAATCTCTTCACCCTTCGCGTTAATCACGGTGGAGTCCACCTGGGCGTAATCCTGATCGATGGTTTCCCGCCCAAAAACAACCTTCTCGCCATCGTAAAGCTCGACTTTGTTTGAATAAATCCGTTCTAAAAACGCCCGGAAGAGTTTCGCGAACACCTGTTGCTCGGCCGGGGTGCGCCGGCGCCAATGCGCGCCCAAGGAGCGCCGCGCCATTTCTTCATAATCGAAGAGCGGCGTGATGAATTCCTTCAGTCGCTCGACGCGTTCCTTCTTTTTGTCAGGCGATTTTAGCTTCGGATCTTTTAAAACCGCGGTCGCTCCCTCCGCGGCCGCTTTCACAAGGTCCAACGGCTCGCCGGCGGCGCAGATACGGATCAATCCGAGTAAAACGACAGCTGTGAGAGTGATCGTCAGATCGCGCTGAATACGATGTTTCATAATGTTATTGAATCTCCCGCATTCACCGATGAGTTAAAAGCACGACCCAGATTATCACCGCCATGATAATGGAACAGAAAACAGCCGCTGAGCCGAGATCTTTGGCGCGGCCGGAGAGCTCATGGTATTCGGGGCCAATCCGGTCGACGACGGTCTCGATGGCGGAATTGATCAGCTCCACGACAACCACGAATAAACTACTACCGATCAGCAACGCTCGCTCGCCGCCATCCTTCCCCAGCAACCAAGCCACCGGCATAATGATCAATAATGCGCATATTTCGTAACGCAGCGATGCCTGTGTCCGCCAGCCAGCACGCAACCCTTTCAACGAGCAATAAGTCCCACGAATGATTTGCTCCAACGGTACGAAATCTGGCTTGGCCATGCGATTGAGTAGTGTCGCTTTTTTCAACCCCATGTCCCGCAACCGGATCCTGGCACCTGGGACCTTGAGCAAACCAGCAACGTCTTACCGCTCCTTGAGCGCGTTCAACACTTTTTCCGCTGTGATCGGCAGCGACCTGATGCGCACGCCCACCGCATCGTCAATTGCGTTCGCAATGGCTGCGGCCGTGGGAATCAAAGCGGTTTCACCGATACTCATGCTATTGTATGGCCCGCTGCCGAAATCGGACTGCAGGATCGTGGTCTTGAGCTCCGGGATGTCTCGGATATTGGGAATCTTATACTCGCCGAGATTGGTCGCCAAAACCTTGCCGCTCTCGTCGTAAGCGAGGTTCTCGATCATGCCATAACCGACTCCCATGATCACCGCGCCGTCGATCTGCCCTTGGTGCGTCAGCGGATTTACAATAGTTCCGGTATTATGGGCGGTCGTGAGTTTGTGCAAGCGCACCTCGCCGGTCTCCTCGTCGACTTCCACTTCCGCGACCTGCGCAACCAGAGAGGCCTCCGGTCCATCGGACATGTTGACATAATGGCCTTCGGCGATCAGCGGCTTGCCGTTGGCGCGGGCGATCTCGCCAAATGACATGCGCCGCTCAGCCCGGCCGTGGGTCACACCGCCATCATATAGGATCAACTCCTCGTGGGCCGCGTTCATCGCGCGCGCCGCGACACGTAAAATCTCGTCGCGCAGTTTTTGCGCCGCATCGAGCGCCGAGCTGCCGTGCACCCGGGTACTGCTGCTGCCGCGCACACCGGTATCTTTCACGACTTTCGACGAATCGAGCATCTCAACACGGATCGCATCCAATGGCACCTTGAGCTCTTCGCCGACGATCTGCCGCATCATCGTAAAAACTCCCGGACCCGTGTCGGTAACCGCCGATGCGAGAGTAACGATCCCCCTGTCGTCAATTTTCAGGAAAGCGTATGATTCCCCTCCTTTCGAAACCCAATCGGCGATCGCACAGCCACGACCGACCTTTTTCGGCTTCGCCA